>NZ_JBYSZI010000007.1:0-146712 GCF_058787075.1 Cupriavidus sp. FW305-46 | reverse complement strand
GACCCGCCCTGCCCCGGATGACGTTGGCCAGCTTCCATGCCAGGTTGTGCGCGTCGGCAGCGCCTGTGTTCAACCCGAGTCCGCCAGTGGGCGGAAAGCGATGCGCGGCATCGCCCACGAGGAAGGTGCGCTGCTTGCGATAGGACGCGGCGATGTGCGCCTGCATCGTCCAGTTCGACAGCGACGTGATGCGCAAAGGCATGTGGCGATCCCCGAGCGCGGTCCGAAGCAGGCGCTCGCAGCGCGCCAGGGGGAAGTCCGCCGGCGATTCATGCTGCGGAAAATACGGCGTCATGAACACCGAGTAGCGCGCCGAATCGTGGACGATAAACGTGCCGGGCGCCGCGGCCGACAGGACCCAGAAGAGGATCGACGGACTGTCCTTGACCAGATGGCGGATATCCGCCTCGAAGTTGATGGTGATGAGATGTGCCAGGTTGGTCTCGCCAACCATGGGCAGCTCCAGGCTGCGCCGTACCGGACTACCGGCACCGTCGGCCGCGATCAGCCATTCGCTGCGCACGCGGTACACCGCGCCAGTCGCGGCCTCGCGCACGGACGACACGACGCAATGCTCGTTGTGCTCCGCGCCCTGCCAGGCATGGCCGAAGCGCGCCTGGCAGCGAACCCGGCGCGACACCTGGGCGAACAGCAGCCGCTCCAGATGATGCTGGGGAATGTTCGCGGTGCGCTTGCCGCTGGCGGCCGCCATGCCGGCAAGATAGCCGGGGCTGCCGATATCGATGCGGGCCAGGTCGCCCTCGGCAAGGTTGCGCCGCCACGTCACGAAGCGTGCATCGCCGCTATGGGTCGTGATACCGGCCAGCGCCTCGTCGGTGACGCCGATGCCGGCCAGGATTTCCTGCGTCCGGGTGTTGATGACATGCGCCTGCGGCGCGAGATGCAGGTCATCACGACGCTCGACCAGCAGCGATTCAATGCCCTGGTCCGCCAGCAGCGCTGCCATCAGCATGCCCACCGGGCCAGCGCCCACGATTAATACCGGAACTTCCACCACGCGCATCCTGCCCCCAATGTTGCTCGCCGCCTCAATGGCCGCCCTGGAACGCAAATTTATATAAGTATAAGTCAAGCTCACACTAGTATTTATACTTATATAAGGACGCCGGGCGAGCGCGCGACCGGACGGCCCGGCAAAGCCGCCGCCCCCGGATGGGCTGGAGGTCAGGTGCCATGTGGGAGAATGGCGACATCGCTACCGTGTGTGAAACGCGTCCCAAACCACCATGACAACTGTTGAGAGCCGACGCTCGAAGACTCCTGCCCGAAAGCGCGCCACCGAAGCCTCCGCCGCCCCGACACCAGTCGCCCGCGCCGCCGAGGTGCCGGGGCGTCAGCGCCTGATCGACGCCGCCGAAATCGAGTTCACGCAAAAGGGATTCGACGGGGCGTCAGTACTGTCGATCGCAAACCGCGCGGGCGTAAAGCAACCGCTGCTGAACTACCATTTCGGCAGCAAGGAAGGGCTCTGGCGCGCGGTAGTGGAGAACGCGTACACGGGATTGCTGGCCGCGTCCAGGCAGGCAGCGGCTGCCCTCGACCGCTCCGACCCGCTCGCCCGCCTGCAGGCAGCGCTAAGGGCCTTCGCGGTGAGCAATGTCCTGCATCCGGCGGCGCACTCCCTGGTCCTGATGGAAGTCGCGCAGGATGGTCCAAGGCTGGACTGGCTGGTGGACAACTATATGAAGCCGTTTCACGACGAGCTCGATGCGCTGATCGCGGAGTGCCATGCCGCGCAACTACTCAAGCCTTACCCACCGGAACGGGCCAGCGTCACGATGACGGCCATGCTTACGGCCGTGCAGTCAGCCACGCATTTGCTGAAGCGCCTCTATGGCGTCGGGCCCATGACACCCGCCCAGGCGGAACAGCACGCGGAACAGGTCATCGATGTCCTGATGAATGGCATGGCCGCCCGCAGGCCCGGCCGACGGCGGGCGGCAGACCCGGTCTAGTTCTGGTCAGCGCAAGGCTGCAGCGGCGTGCGCAACCAGGGGTCGCTTCAGAAAACGGAAAAAAATTGCACGCTAAGCGATCGCGAGCCCACCGCCAGGCGCCAACCACTGAGCCCATGCGGTGACGAAGGCCGGATCCGTAGAATTCGGAGATACTGCAATCTCTTCACTTCCGAGCCACCCGCGGTCGCTGCGGAGGCACAGGCCCTGGCGCGCTCCTTCCACTGCCGGCTACCGCGTCGAGCCGTCCTTTGCGAGCCTGTCCGCGTAAATCCGCGCGTAGGTGTCTGGCGGGGAACCGGGAGGCCCCATGCTGATCAGTTTGATGGGCTTGACCGGCCATGCCTGTTGTGCGTTGGCGGCGTGCCATGGCAGGGGCCAGCGGCCGCAAATGCACCAGCGGTGCGGGCGAGGAACGTTCGACGCGTCGTGCTCATGGTGCCACCGGTCAGCGTGTTGCGGGAATGACGGGCAGAAGCAGGAATGACGGATACTTCCCGCCCGTGTGAACGGTGGTCTGACCGGCGAATCGTTCAGACCTGCGGTCCTCGGGGTGATCGTGCAGCAGCACCGACGAGCCGCGCATCGACTTGCCATAGATCTGCGGGTAGGGTCCAGGCAGGTCGTGCTCGAAGTCCGAGCTGCCGACAGTCAACACCAGCCGGTAGCCCTTCGGGAACACGAAGCACATTGGCCAGATCTCGACCTGCAACTCGTAGGTCTCGTTCGGTTCTAGAAGTTGGATCTCCTGATGCGTGTGCACGGGCTGATACGGCCTAGAGGCTTGAGGATTCAGCTTCCGGTGCGACGCTCTAAGCCAGCCTTGCCCGAGAGGTGCGTTGGGTTCAACCGCCCCCAAGATCAGGTGCTCCTTGCCGTCGGGAGTGAAAGCCCGCAGCGTCAGGAACAGGTCCGCATCCCGGCCTGTCGTGGAGATCCAGAGCGTGGCAGCCAGCGGACCGGTCACCTCGGTGTCGCGCTCGAACGGTGCAGTGCAGAAGCTCACCTTGCCTGCCATGCCGTCAAACGAGAGGCGCGAAACTGTCCCGGTTGGCTTCGATCGCAGGGTCTGTGCGTTAGCGTCCAGGTACATGGGCGTCCAGACGGTGCGCGCCAACGGCCATTCATACTCGTCGCGCTCCACGAAACGATCCACGTGGCGCACCTGCATCTTGATGGGCGGTTGCCGGTCCCAGCCGTTGTCCTCGCCCCTCAAAAAGTGATCGAAGAACCTCTTCTGTAGCGCTACGCCGTAGTCCGTATAGAACTCCGTCCAATGCTCGAGCCCGTGCAATTCGAGCCATTTCTGCTTCGAGCCGGCCCCCAGGTAGCCTTGGACATTGCCGCGCAGGTGCAGGCCATGGCCACCCCAGTTGCCGCAGGAAAGGACCGGTACCTCGATCGCACCCAGGTCCGCACGGCGGCCGTCGAAGTAACTATCCGTGATGAGCTCCGCGCTCAACTGCGTCGCGTTGATATCGACGCGATTGGCGAGCAATTCTTCGTCGCTGAGCTCTGCCGGTCCGGAGATCGGCAACCCGCTGTTGGGGTTCACACCCGCGCGCAGCCCCAGACCGTGCTGCACGGCTTCCACCTGCTTCGGATACCAGGCCACCATGAACGTGTTGAGGATGCCGCCGTGCCGGCAGGCGTCGCGATAGTAGTCGGAGAACCCCTCGAACGGGCAGATCGCGGCCAGATGCGGAGGACGTTTCGCCGCCACCAGCCATTGGGTGGCGCCGTAGTAGGAAACGCCGGCGAGGCCGACCTTGCCGTTGCTCCACGGTTGTTTCGCTGCCCATTCAATGCACTCGTAGAAGTCCTGCGCCTCGCGCGGGGAGAAGCAATCGATGACGCCCGGCGAGCGGCCAGCGCCGCGCGAGTCCACGCGAATGCAGATGTAACCCAACGGCACCCATCTCTCCGGATCCGCGGTTTCCCAGTTCGCGTACTTGCCGCTGCTGCCCTTCAGAATTTCCGGGTGCTTAGTCGTGAGTGATTGCCATTGTGCGGGGAATCCCACCTGGAATGGCAAACCCTTGGCGTACGGTCCGTAGGACATCAATATGGGGTAGCGTCCTTCCTCTTTCGGGCGAAAAACGTCGGCCCGAACTACCAAACCATCGTCCATGGGGATTTCAACGTCCCAATCGATTTGCATGTCTGTCTCCTGATCGGTTTATCTTGTACCGCGGCTAAAACTTGTGGCGCATGCCAAGCGCAAAGCTGATGCCACTTCCCTTTCCGGTGACCTTGTCGAACGTCGCCACAGCGTACGCGTCCGTGCGCTTTAACAGGGCATAGCCATAACCCACCGCAAGTCCGTCGGAAGTGGCGCGCGCCGGTATGGGTAAGAGACCGTCAGGCAGGCACAGGGGCCGGCAGCACGGTCGCATTGTTGACGCCGAAGCCGATCCGAGCGTAGTTCTGGCGCTCACACCAGCCGCGGAATACGACGGTGTCGCCGTCCTCAAGGAAGCCGCGTTGTTCGCCGTTGCCGATGTCTACCGGTTGCGTCCCGGATACTGTGAGTTCGATCAGCGCGCCGGCCTCGCCCGGCGAGGGACCCGAGATCGTGCCGCTGCCCAGTAGGTCGCCGCTCTGAAGATTGCAACCTCCCATGGCGTGGTGAGCAATCATCTGGCTCAGCGTCCAGTACTGGTGGCGAAAGTTGGTACGGGTCAGCGTGCGTGGTTGCCGGCCCTGTGCCAACTGACGCGCGCTGAGTATCGAAACCTCTAGTTGGATGTCAAAGGCGCCGGCTGCGTCATTCTCCGCCGAACGAAGGTAGTCAAGCGGCTGTGGGCGCTCTGGGTCGCGTGTCCAGCTTGCGCGGTAAGGCAGCAGTGCTTCGAGCGTGACGATCCAGGGCGATAGTGTGGTTGCGAAGTTTTTAGCGAGAAACGGCCCGAGCGGTTGCATTTCCCAGGTCTGGATGTCGCGCGCGGACCAATCGTTGAGCAGGCATAGGCCGAAGATGTGCTGCTGTGCCTTTGCCAGCGGGATAGGCGTGCCACGTTCATTGCCGATGCCAATCACCGCGCCCACTTCCAGTTCGTAGTCGAGACGCTGGCACGGTCCATACACAGGTACTCCGCCCGGATCAGGGCGGTACTGCCCCATCGGTCGGTAGACCTGCTGGCCACTGACCCCGATGGAAGACACGCGGCCGTGATACGCGATCGGCAGCCAGTCAAAGTTGGGGTTCACCTCCAGCCCGAACTGGCGACAGCAGTTCACGGCGTGGTCGAGCGAAGTATAGAAATCCGTGTAGTCGCCGATGCGTACCGGGACCGCAAACTCGGCGGCCGCCTGTGGCACCAGCGTTTCGCGTACTTGACGCTCATGCACACCTTCTGCCGCCAGCAGCGCAAAGATTCCGTGGCGCAATGCCCGCCAGGCGCTCGGACCCAAGTCCAGCAGTGCATTTAGCGTCGGCGCTGCGGCGGCCCGCGTGGCCTCGGCGGCCAGGTCTTGCAGGCAGCCTGTGCCATGCAATGCTGCCAGGTCGACGATCTGGTCGCCGATCGCTACGCCGCCACGCCAGGCCGCGCCGCTGCCAAGCCGACGGAATATGCAGAGCGGAAGATTCTGCAGCGGAAAATCGCAGCCTGCAGCATTGGCGGAGTCCAGCCAGCTATGCCGGGAGGCATCATGGGTGTGGTTCAGTTCCATGGTGGTATCAGGCGGCATTCAGGGCATCGTCGAAGATGGCAACGGCGCGGGTCCAGCCGGCCGAGGCCCCGCGAATCTTGTGCGGGAAGCAGGAGATGTAGAAGCCATGCGGCGGCAGCGCCTCTAGGTTGTGCAGCTTCTCCAGATGGCAGTAACCGATGTTGCGGCCCGCCTTGTGGCCTTCCCAGATCAGCGAGGCGTCCTGTGTCTGGGCATACTTGGTGGCCGTGTGCACAAACGGCGCGTCCCAACTCCACGCGTCGGTACCGGTCAGCCGCACACCACGTTCGAGCAGGTACATGGTGGCGTCGAACCCCATGCCGCAGCCGGACGAGACGTAGTCAGGCTGGCCGTAGCGCTTACCCGCACGCGTGTTGACCACCACGATGTCCAGCGGCTTGAGCACGTGCCCGATTCGGGCGAGTTCGGCCTCGACATCGTCGGCGGTGACCACATAACCGTCGTCCAGCCCGGTGAAGTCGAGCTTCACGCCCGGCTGGAAGCACCACTCCAGCGGCACCTCGTCAATGGTGATGGCGCGCTCGCGCTGCCCCAATGACTCATTCATGGTGCTGTGGAAGTGATAGGGAGCATCCAGGTGGGTGCCATTGTGCGTATTGAGCTGGACGCGCTCGATCGCCCAGCCTTCGCTGTCCGGCAGGTCGGACGGCCTCAGCCCCGGGAAAAAAGCCGTGACCTGCTCGGCGGTGGAGCGGTGCGACAGGTATTCGATCTGAGGGCCATAACCGGGAGGGTCGGAGACGACATCGTTTTCCAGGTAGATCGAGAGATCGACGAAGCGTCGAGTCATGGTGGAAGGTCCTCTGTGGAGATGCGTAAAAAGGGGGAGTTGCGGACTCAGCCGGCATCCAGCGACGGTGCGGTGCGCGGCGCGTTGGTCGCGCACGCACCGGCTTCAGGCCCGGCGGTGGGGCGCGGCAACAGCGCTACGACGGCAGCGGACAGCAGGGAAGCCGCCGCACAGCGCGATGCCGGGAGCAAAGCCGAACGCCGTCGCCGCCGAGCCCAGTGCCAGCGGAGCGAAGGCGAAGATCGGCCCCAGCACAAGCAGCGTGGCATGGTCCGTGACGAGAGCGTAGAGCGGCAGTAAGTTTGGGGGGCATGATGGATCTCCTGATTTGGCGCCCCTGTCCGAAGCAGGTGACGCTCATGCTTTTCCCTGACTGTACGATCGTGCAGTGGTAAGTCATGAGGACTGTACGCTCGTACAGTCAAACGCTACAGTAGGGTAAACGCGGGTGTGAGGTTCGCTACAATGGCGCATCTATTGGAGGCAGCATGGAAGGCAAGGAAGCGCGAAAGTCAGCGGTCGGGGCACGGGCCATGGCGCGAGAAGAAGCTCAGGGGCTGCCGATCCCGGAAGCGAGCAAGCGCGAACGCGTGCTCGATGCAGCGGAGCGCCTCTTCGCCGAGGGCGGCTTCGACGGCGTGTCGATGCGTGATATCGCAGCAGCCGCGGAGGTTGGCTTGCCGCTGATCGTTTACCACTTCGAGACCAAGCGAAATCTGTACCGCGCGCTGTTCGACCGGCGCAAGACGCTGTTCGAGGCCCGGCTGGCGGCCCTGCGCCAACCACTCACCGCTGGCGAGGACTCGGTGGAGCACATCGTGCGTGCATTCGTGGAGCCGGTAATGCGGATTCAGGACACTGAGGCCGGCATTGCCTATGCCAAGCTCGTCGCACGCGAGGCCTCTGATCCAAGAGAAGCCGAGCGCGGTATTGTTGCCGACTATTTCGACCCGCTCGCCATGGAATTCGTCAAGGCAATCCGCAAGGCTCTGCCAGGCAACAGCACCAGATATGCCCATTGGGCCTATCTGTTTGCCGTGGGAGCGCTGGTGATGAGCGTGTTCGACAGCCGTATCGAGCGTATCTCCGGCGGCAAGTTCAAGGCCGGCGACGTGGGTCACAAGTCCGAGTACCTGGTAACTTTCATCGCAGCGGGCATTCGCGCCGGGGCCGACCGGACGTCATCTAGGCGTTCCAGAGAATCATCTTTATGATGCGATTCGCCTGGAGTACAGATGTGTTCGGGGCTGGAGAAAACGTAGCTTCGCCACGATCTCTAGGCCTATCGCGGTGACTTGGCCAGCCATCTCCGGGAAGCGCTCGCCCAGCAGGCCTGCAGCCGGCATCCTCCTGACGCGCTCAGGCTGTTTGTCCGCGAGTGGGCGGGGCCACCGGTGGGACTAACGAAGCCTTCTGTCGTCGTTGCGCGCAACCCCGCTGATGCAATACAAGCGAATTTGTCCAACCGTGACCGGGGGCAGCACTCGCCCGATGTCTTCGCGCTCCCAGCCGCGGATTGATGTGGTCGATGATGGCGACCATATCGTCGGCATGCGGGTGTTGCCGCAGGAGGAAGGCGACGTCTATGCAATCCTGCATCTGTCGAATGGCGACAAGCAGAACCTTACCCACGGCGAGTTCACCGCCATTACGGAGGAAGAGCCGCGCCCGCCGGCGCGGCTGCCGCAGAAACCACTGGCCGAAGAGCGTTGCTGCCGCGCTGCCCTGCCCCCGGGATCAATGCTGACTTGCCCCCGCAGCGCCGATCCCGGTCATCGCGCGCACGAACTGCGCACCGTAGCGCTGGCGCTCGGTGCCGGCCCGGGCGGAGCGGTCCAGCACCGACGCCAGCCAGGCGCCGGCGAAGGCCAGCGTCATCGAGAACAGCGCCGGGTTGGCATACGGGAAGATCGGCTTGTCATGATGCAGGATCCCCACCCAGACCGTCGGGCCCAGCACCAGCAGTGCCACCGCTGACACCAGCCCGGCCAGGCTGCCCGCCACGGCGCCGCGCGTGGTCAGGCCTTTCCAGAACATCGACAGGAACAGCACCGGGAAGTTGACGGAGGCCGCGATCGCCAGCACCAGGCCGGACAGGAAGGCGATGTTCTGCTTCTCGAACATCACGCCCAGCACCATGGCCAGCACGCCGATCACCAGGGTGGCCGCCTTGGACACCCGGATCTCGTCCTTCTCGTTGGCCTGCCCGCGGCGGAACACGTTGGCGTACAGGTCATGCGAGACCGCGGAAGCACCCGACAGGGCCAGGCCCGCCACCACCGCGAGGATGGTCGCGAACGCCACCGCTGAGATAAAGCCCAGGAAGAGATCGCCGCCGATCGCGTGCGACAGGTGCACCGCCACCATATTGCTGCCGCCGATGATCTTGCCGGCCGCGTCGCGGTAGGCCGGATCCGCGCCCACCATCACGATCGCACCGAAGCCCACCACCAGGATCAGCACGTAGAAGTAGCCGATGAAGCCGGTGGCGTAGAGCACGGACTTGCGCGCCTCGCGGGCGTCGGCCACGGTGAAGAAGCGCATCAGGATGTGCGGCAGGCCCGCGGTGCCGAACATCATGCCCACCCCCAGCGAAATCGCATCGATGGGATTGGACACCAGCCCGCCCGGCGACAGGATCGCCAGCCCCTTGTCATGCACCTTGGCCGCGCCGGCGAACATGGCTTCCGGGCTGAAGCCGAAGTACGCCAGCACCATCACGGCCATGAACGTCACGCCGCCCAGCAGCAGCGCGGCCTTGATGATCTGCACCCAGGTGGTGGCGAGCATGCCGCCGAACATCACATACAGCACCATCAGCAGGCCGACGATCACCACGGCGGACTCATAGCTGGTGCCGAACAGCAGCTCGATCAGCTTGCCGGCGCCGACCATCTGCGCCACCAGGTACATGATCACCACCGTCAGCGTGCCGCAGGCGGCGGTGATCCGCACCGGCTTCTGCGCCAGCCGGTATGACACTACGTCGGCAAAGGTATAGCGGCCAAGGTTGCGCAGCCGTTCGGCGACGATGAACAGGATGATCGGCCAGCCCGCCACCACGCCCAGCGCGTAGATCAGCCCGTCATAGCCCTTGTCGAACATCATCGCGGAGATGCCGAGGAAGGAGGCAGCCGAGACCATGTCGCCGGCGATGGCCAGGCCGTTCTGGAAGCCGCTCAGCCCGCCCCCGGCGGCATAGAAGTCGGATGCCGAGCGCGTGCGGCGCGCGGCCCAGCGGGTAATGCCGAGCGTGAACAGCACGAACAGCAGGAACATCACGATGGCGCTCCAGTTCAGCGGCCGCGGCGCGGCATCGCCCTGGATGGCGGGTGCCGCCGCGGCAGCCATGCTGGCAAGCCCGAGCAGGGCCGCGCACAGGTAACGGTTGGCGGGCTTCATGCCAGGCACTCCTTGCGCACGCGTTCGTTGAGCGGATCCAGGTCGCGGTTGGCCCGGTACACGTAGATCCCGGTCAGCAGCACGGCCGCGACGATCACCGCCACGCCGACGGGAATGCCCACGGTCATCACACCCGCGCCAAGCGGTGTGCCGAGCGTGGCCGGCGAGAACGCCAGCAGCAGGATAAAGCCGAAGTAGATCGCCAGCATGACCAGCGTCAGCGACCAGCCCAGGCGGGTGCGCCCGTTGGTCAGCCGGATGAAATCGGGGTGGTTCTGGATGGTTTCCAGTTGTCGCGCGTCCATGGTGGTCTCCTTTGGCGCAGGGGGGCGCGGCGCCTCTGGGTGGGCGCCATCGTTGGGTGGTTCGTTGAGACTTGAACTCTTCCGGCGGTGTGCTCCCTCTCCCCGCACGGGGAGAGGGAGCACACATGCAGCGGCTTGTCAGTTCATGCGATACGTTCAGATCGCCCCGACCGGCTGCTCGTGCGTGACCTTCGGCCGCATGTCAAGCACGCGCCGCGCCTTGCCGACAGTGGTGCGCTCGATGCCGTCTGCATCCACTACCTGCACGCGCGTGGTCACGCCCACGTAGGTTTTGATCTGGTCCTTCAGCTCGCGCTCCAGCGTCGCGCGGTCGTCGGCGCAGAGGGTGGCCGATGGTCCGGGCCGCGCCTCAACGCGCACTTCCAGTTTGTCCAGGTGGCCGTCTCGGGTCACCACCAGCTGGTACTGCGGCGCCAGCGCCGGGGTCTTCAGGATCAGCTCCTCGATCTGCGACGGGAATACATTGACGCCGCGGATGATCAGCATGTCGTCCGAGCGGCCGGTGATCTTGCCGATGCGGCGCATCGAACGCGAGGTGGGCGGCAGCAGGCGCGTCAGGTCGCGCGTGCGGTAGCGGATCACCGGCAGCGCTTCCTTGGTGAGCGAGGTGAACACCAGTTCGCCCTCTTCGCCATCCGGCAGCACCTCGCCGGTCACCGGGTCGATGATCTCGGCGTAGAAGTGGTCTTCCCAGATCACCGGACCGTCCTTGCTCTCGATGCATTCGCAAGCGACACCCGGGCCCATGACTTCAGACAGGCCGTAGATGTCCACCGCGTCGATGCCGGCACGTGCCTCGATCTCCGCGCGCATCGCATCCGTCCACGGCTCGGCGCCGAAGATGCCCACCTTGAGCGAGCTTTCCGACGGATCCATGCCCTGGCGCTCCATCTCCTCGATCAGGTTCAGCATGTACGACGGCGTCACCATGATGATGTTGGGCTCGAACTCGCGGATCAGCTGTACCTGTTTCTCGGTCTGTCCGCCGGACATGGGGATCACCGTGCAGCCGGCCTTCTCGGCGCCGTAGTGGGCACCCAGGCCGCCCGTGAACAGGCCATAGCCATAGCTGACATGGACCAGGTCGCCGGCGCGGCCGCCGGCGGCGCGGATGGAGCGCGCCACCACGCTGGCCCAGGTATCGATATCCTTCGCGGTATAGCCGACCACGGTCGGCTTGCCCGTGGTGCCGCTCGACGCATGCACGCGCGCCACCTTCTCGCGCGGCACCGCGAGCATGCCGAAGGGGTAGTTGTCGCGCAGGTCCTGCTTGGTCAGGAACGGGAACTTCGACAGGTCCGACAGCGACTGCAGGTCGTCCGGATGCACCCCGGCCGCATGGAAGGCCTTGCGGTAGTGCGGCACGTTGTCGTAGGCATGGCGCACGCTCCATTTCAGCCGTTCCAGCTGCAGCGCCTGCAGTTCGTCGCGGCTGGCGCGCTCGATCGGCTCCAGCTCGTTGGGGTTGGGGATGCGTTGAACCATTGTCTACTCCATCATCGTTATGATTGCGCCGCATTTCTATTGGGGGCCGGCGCCGGGTGCTGCGACTGCTAGCTAGTGCATCAGATATGGGAACGGCTCTGCACCACGCGGAAGCGGTTGGCGACGAAAGCCGCATCCGACAGCGAGGCATTGGCTGCCGGGTTGGCGCCGGTGGCATGGAAGTCGCTGAACGCGGCCGACTGGTTGACGAACACGCCACCGGTCAGGTTCAGCGACAGGGCCACGCCCGCGTCCTCGGCGGCTTCGCGGATGCCCTCGGACACGCCGGCATCGGTGGTGTAGGCCGACAACGTCAGTGCGCCATGCTCCTTCGCGCCGCGGTGCGCCAGCGCGATGCTGTGCGCGGTGTTGTCGGTGGCGACGATGAACGAGATCGGGCCGAACAATTCCTGCATGATCTTGCCCTCGTCGCTGGCGTCCACCTTGAGCACCAGCGGCGTGCGGATGCGCGCGCCGGGGAACTCCGGGTGCTCCAGCACGCGGCTGTCGGCGACGATCTCGCCCAGTGCGCGCGACGATTCGATGCGCTGCACCACCCCGTCGTTCTGGATCGCGCCGAGCAGCTCCACCGCCTTGGCTGCATCGCTGGTGAGCCTGGCCACGCCTTCCCCGATCGCCGCGGCCACCTGGTCGAAGCCGAGGTGCCCTTCCGGCGTGTCGATGCCGTCCTTCGGCACGTAGATGTTCTGCGGTGCCGTGCACATCTGACCCGAGTACAGCGCCAGCGAGAACGCGATATTGCGCACCATGCCCTTGAAATCGCTGGTGGAGTCGATCACGATCTGGTTGACGCCGGCCTTCTCGGTATAGACCTGGGCCTGGTGCGCATTGCGCTCCAGCCATTCGCCATTGGCGCTGCTGCCGGTGAAGTCGATCAGGCGCACTTCGGGGCGCAGTGCCAGCGTCGAGGCCATGCGCTCGCTCGGGTCGTTGGCCACCAGCGTGACCAGGTTGGGATCGAAGCCGGCTTCCTGCAGCACCTCGCGCGCCACCTCGACGCTGATCGCCAGCGGCAGGATCGCGCCCGGGTGCGGCTTGACCACCACCGCGTTGCCGGTCGCTAGGCTGGCGAACAGGCCGGGATAACCGTTCCAGGTCGGGAAGGTGCAGCAGCCGATCACCAGGCCCACGCCGCGCGGCACCACGCTGTAGCGCTTCTCCATGCGCAGCGGCTCGTTCTTGCCCTGCGGCTTCTCCCAGATCGCCTGCTTCGGGATGCGGCGCATCTCGTCCCAGGCGTAGGCCACCGCTTCCAGCCCGCGGTCCTGCGCGTGCGGGCCGCCGGCCTGGAAGGCCATCATGAAGGCCTGGCCGGTGGTGTGCATCACCGCGTAGGCAATCTCGAAACTGCGGCGGTTCAGGCGCTGCAGGATTTCCAGCGAAACGCCGACCCAGGCTTCAGGCCCGGCCTTGCGCCAGGCGGGCATGCCTTCGGCCACGCCGGCGAAGAGCTGGTCGAGGTCGGGCTTCGGATAGGTGATGCCCAGTTCTGCGCCATAGGGCGAGACTTCCTTGCCGGCCTGGCCGACGGTGCCCGGCTGCGACAGCGCGAACGGGCGGTTCAGGCGGGCCTCGAACGCAGCCTTGCCGTCGGCGTTGGCGGTTTCGCCGTAGACCCTGGGGCTCGGCATTTCGGTGAACGGGCTCCAGTAGCCGCGCTCGGCAATGGCTTGGGTGGCTTGTTCCAGCAGCGCCTGGTGGCGTTCAAAAAACAGATGGGACACGGCTTGCTCCGGGGGCAGAATGGTTTGTGTATGGGTCGGGACAGCAGCAGGAAACGCTTCAGGTTTCCTGGTCGAAGTCGATCACCAGCTTGTCGCTGACGGCGTAGCTCTGGCAGCTGAGGATGAAGCCGCGCGCGACTTCGTAGTCCTCCAGCGCAAAGTTGACGTCCATGTCGACCTCGCCTTCGATGCGCTTGCAGCGGCAGGTCGAGCAGACCCCGCCCTTGCATGAGTAAGGCAGCTCGATGCCTTGCGCCAGCGCGGCATCCAGCACCGTCTCCTTGTTCTTCTCCAGCGTGAAGGAGCGCGTGCGGCCGTCCTGGATCACCGTGACCTCGCACTCCTGCTGACCCACCTGCTTGTGTGCATGCGCCGCCGGGCGGGCCGCGGGGATGCTGGTGGCAAACAGCTCGCGCTTGATGCGGGCCTTGTCCACGCCGTTGTCGAGCAGCGCCTGCGACACCTCTTCCATCATCGAATGCGGGCCGCAGATAAAGGCGATGTCGATGTCCTGCGGCTTGACCCAGTGCTTGAGCAAGGCATTGACCTTCTCGCCGTCGATGCGGCCGTTGAAGAGGTCGATCTCCAGTTGCTCGCGGCTGAGCACGAACACCAGGTTGAAGCGCTGCAGGTAGGTGTCCTTCAGGTCTTCCAGCTCTTCCTTGAACAGCACCGAAGACGAGGCGCGGTTGCCGTAGAACAGCGTGAAGCGGCTCTGGGGCTCGGCTTCCAGCGTGGTCTTGATGATCGACAGCATCGGCGTGATGCCGCTGCCGGCGGCGAAGGCCACGTAGTGTCTCGCCTGCGTGGCAGACAGCGGCACGTGGAAGTGGCCGGATGGCGGCATCACCTCCAGCTTCATGCCGGGCTGCAGTTGTTCGTTGGCCCAGTTGGAGAACAGGCCGCCGTCGACGCGCTTGATCGCGACGCGCAGCTGTGCGTCCTGCACCGCCGAGCAGATCGAGTACGAGCGGCGCACGTCCTCGCCGCCGATGCCGGTGCGCAGCGTCAGGTGCTGGCCCTGGATGTAGCGGTAGGTGTCGGCCAGTTCATCCGGCACGGCAAAGGTCACGGCCACGGCATCGCGGGTTTCGCGGGTGACCGAGGCCACGGTCAGTTCATGGAATTTGCTCATCTCACTACCCCGGTCAGGCTCAGTGCGCCTTGAAGTAATCGAACGGTTCCTTGCAGTCGCCGCAGCGGTACAGGGCCTTGCAGGCGGTCGAGCCGAACTGGCTCACCAGCCGCGTGTGCCGCGAGCCGCAGTGCGGGCACGCCACCACCAGCGCCGGCGCCGCCCTGCGGCTGATGCCGCTGATGTCGATCACCTGCTGGGCCGGCGGCGCAATGCCGTAGCCGCCCAGGCTGGCCTTGCCGCGCGGCGTCATCCAGTCGGTGGTCCAGGCCGGCGCCAGTTGCGTGCGCACGCGCACGCTGGCGATGCCCTGCGCGGCCAGCGTGCGCTCGATCTCCTCCCGGATCACCGTCATGGCCGGGCAGCCGGAGTACGTCGGGGTGATGGTGACGACGCAGGCGTCGTCCTCCCATGCCACGCCGCGCACGATGCCGAGGTCCACCACGGAGATCACCGGGATCTCGGGATCGGGCACGGTATCGAGCCAGGTCCAGACCTGCCCGATGGCCGGGCGTGCGATCGCTTGCGCAGTCATGGCGTTCACCAGCTGGCGCCCGGATAGGCGCGCTGCAGGAACTGCATTTCGGCCAGCAGGTAGCCGAGGTGTTCGGTATGGCGGCCGTGGCGGCCGCCGCTCTGCGACCACGTGCCGGCAGGCAGCTGCAGCGTGGCCTCTTCCAGCACCGCGGCCACGTGGCGCTGCCACGGTTCGGCCAGTGAGGCGGGGTCGGGCACCACGCCGGCCTGCACCAGCGCGGCGTCGCCCGCGTCGGACTCGAACAGCTCACCGCTGAACATCCACAGGTCGTCGAACGCACCCTGCATGCGGCGGTGGCTCTCTTCGCTGCCGTCGCCCAGGCGCACCACCAGGTCGGCACTGCGGCGCACGTGGTAGGTCACTTCCTTGAGCGACTTGGCGGCGATCTCGGCGATGCGGGCATCGGTCGAGCGCTGCAGCCCGTCGAGCAGGAAGTAGTGCCAGGTGTCGAACAGGAACTGCCGTGCCAGCGTATCGGCATAGCTGCCGTTGGGCTGCTCCACCAGCAGCGGGTTGCGGAACTGGTGCGCGTCGCGCAGGTAGGCCAGCTGGTCGGCGCTGCGGCCGGCGCCCTCCACTTCCGCGGCGTAGCCCAGCCACAGCCGGGTCTGGCCGATCAGGTCGAGCGCGACATTGGTCAGCGCGATGTCCTCTTCCAGCGCGGGGCCGCGGCCGCACCATTCCGACAGGCGCTGGCCGAGGACCAGCGTGGAGTCGCCGAGGCGCAGCAGGTATTCGAGCTTGTGGTTGTCCATCATGCGGGCCGTATCAGATGTGCTTGACGGCTTCCGGCATCGGGAAGAACGTCGGGTGGCGGTAGACCTTGCTGTTGGCCGGCTCGAACAGCGGGCCCTTGTCGCCGGGGCTGCTGGCGACCACATCGCCGGCCTTCACCACCCAGACGCTGACGCCCTCGTTGCGGCGCGTATAGACGTCACGCGCGTTGTTGATCGCCATTTCGCCGTCCGGCGCGTGCAGGCTGCCCACGTGCTTGTGGGCCAGGCCGTGCTGGCTGCGGATAAAGATCTCCCAAAGCGGCCACTCTTTCATGGCAACCTCCTGTGTCATTGCGTTGGATGGATGGCGGCGCCGCGCGCCGCGGTGTCAGGCGGCGGCGCGCTGCGCCTGCTTGTCGGCGTGGGTCACCAGGGCATCGCGGAACCACGCGCCCTCTTCCCAGGCCTTGACGCGGGTGCGCAGGCGGTCGCGGTTGCAGGGGCCGTTGCCCTGGATGACGTTGTAGAACTCGGACCAGTCGATCTCGCCGAAGTCATAGTGGCCGCGCTCCTCGTTCCACTTCAGCTCGGGATCCGGAATGGCCAGGCCCAGGTACTCGGCCTGCGGCACGGTCTGGTCGACCATCTTCTGGCGCAGCTCGTCATTGGAGAACAGCTTGATGCGCCATTGCATGGATTGCGCGCTGTTGGGCGAATCGCCGTCGGACGGGCCGAACATCATCAGCGCCGGCCACCACCAGCGGTTGAGCGCGTCCTGCGCCATCTGCTTCTGCTCGGGGGTGCCGTTGCACAGCGACAGCAGGATGTCGTAGCCCTGGCGCTGGTGGAACGACTCTTCCTTGCACACGCGCACCATGGCGCGCGCATAGGGCCCGAACGAGCAGCGGCACAGCGGCACCTGGTTGATGATGGCCGAGCCGTCGACCAGCCAGCCAATCATGCCGATATCGGCCCAGCTCAGCGTCGGGTAGTTGAAGATGCTGGAATACTTGGCCTTGCCGGTGTGCAGGTCGCCCAGCATCTGGTCGCGCGACACGCCCAGGGTTTCGGCCGCGCTGTAGAGATACAGGCCATGGCCGGCCTCATCCTGGATCTTGGCCAGCAAGACTGCCTTGCGCTCCAGCGTCGGCGCGCGGGTGACCCAGTTGCCTTCCGGCAGCTGGCCCACGATTTCCGAATGCGCATGCTGCGAGATCTGGCGGACCAGGGTCTTGCGATAGGCCTCGGGCATCCAGTCCTTGGCCTCGATCTTGATCCCGGCATCCACGCGCGCCTGGAACTCGCGCTCCTGCGGCTCCATTTCTTCCATGGCGCGAAGCCTCGTCGCTCCTGTCTCCACCAGCTGTGCGTACATCCCTTGCTCCGCTCTTGATTGCTCTGAATCGTGGTCTTGATTTGCATCAACATCGTCAGTTGCAATGGATGGTAGTGATACAATTTGATTCAATCAATCGACGTTTGTGTATCACTTTAAGGGGGCAGGCCGATGGCGACGCCAGGCACCGATCCGGTTTCTCCCCGCGTGGCGCGGCTGGCACGCGGGCTGAAGCTGGGCGCCAATTCCATGCTGGTGACCTTGTTCGGCGATGTGGTGGCGCCGCGGCCCCAGGCAATCTGGCTGGGCAGCCTGATCCGGCTGGCGGCGCCGTTCGGCATCAATGACCGGCTGGTGCGCACCGCCACCTTCCGCCTGACCGCCGACGACTGGCTGGCCGCGACCAGGATCGGGCGGCGCAGCTACTACGGGCTGTCAGAAGCCGGTTTGCAGCGTGTACTGCACGCCGGCAAGCGCATCTACGCGGGTGAGGCATCCGAATGGGACGGCCGCTGGACCTTGGTGATGGTGCGCGGTGACGTACGCGCCACGGTCCGGCAGAAGCTGAAGCGGGAATTGCTGTGGGAGGGCTTCGGCGCCATCGCGCCAGGGGTGATGGCCCACCCCAATGCGGACCTCGCCTCGCTGCGCGAAATCGTCCAGGCCGCACGCGCGCAGGACGATGTGGCGGTGATGGAGGCAAGCAGCCTTGACGCGTTTTCCATCCGGCCGCTGCAGGCGCTGATGCACCAGACCTTCAAGCTCGGCGACGTGGCCGCTGCCTGGCAGGCGCTGCTGCGCCGCTTTACGCCGCTGGCCGGAGAGGCCGCCGGGCTTGCTCCGGCCGATGCCTTCTTCGTGCGGACGCTGCTGGTGCACGAATACCGGCGCGTGCTGCTGCGCGATCCCAACCTGCCCGAGGCGATGCTGCCGCAAGACTGGCCCGGCCGCACCGCGCGCGGCTTGTGCCACACCCTGTATGGGGCGCTGCTCGACGCCAGCGAAGACTACCTGCACCGCGTGGTGGAAGTAGCGGACGGTTCGCTGCAGGATGCCAACCGGAGCCTGCGCCTGCGCTTTGGGGCCGGCGCGCAGGCGGCCAACGGCAATTAACCGGGCAACCGGGTAATCCCGGCTGCGCAACTGCGCAAATGGCTTGCGCCGGGTTTCGCGCAGAATGAACTCGCCAGCTTCAGGAAGTTGCGTGGACAGCTGGTCATGATCCTCACGAGTGGCTTCCGTGTGCGTCCGCCCAGGCCCGATTTCGCGTTCTTTGCAGAATCCGGATAACGGCAAGGATGCTCCCGCACCGATACTCACTCCAACGTTCATGACTCAGCCCGCAGCCTTCCGATGCCAGCCATTTTCCGCCCTCTTTCCTTCCGTCCGCCGAAATCCCGCGCCATCGGTCTTGCCCTGGTACTGGGCCGCACGGTTGTCAGGGTCGCGCCCTGTTCGAGGGAGTGCCACTGACGGCGTGACGCCTTGAAGTTCTTGGCCGATCCATTGGTGGCCACGCCGAAAAATGCAAATCTTTGTCAAGAATCATCGAATTTAGGAATCGTCCCATAGTATTTGCGCTTTTGTCGGGGTAGCGTCTTCGGCTACCCCGCGCCTTGTCGTTGGCTGAAGCGTCGCTGTGCGCGGACCTGGTGACTTTCACTGGAGCATCGCCCATGCACACTTTTCCACCGACTATTTCCTTTAAGACACGACGATATGGCATCGTGGCCGCCTTGCTGGCCGGCTTCGCGCTGGCGCTCGCCGGCTGCGCCAGCTACGGCGACTGGCTCGAAGATGCCAAGCCGAAATCAAAATTGATCGCGGGTGACGCCCAATCCCTGAACTACACCCCGTACTACATTCACTCCTTCAACGTGACGGGGCCAAATGGTGTTGGCGGCGGTGGCTCCAATATCCTCCCCGCTTACCCGGACGGTCGTCCGTCCTCGGGTGGTGTGCGCTGCTGCATTAGTTTCCCACGCCAATGGCAGCCAGAGCTACGCGTCACCGTGCGCTGGCTGATGGATAAAGTCCAGGACGGCAAGACCCCGGGCTACTGGTACAAGGCCGAGAACGTGCGCATCGCGCAATACGATGGCTCCCAGACCGGCGGAGCTTACGCGATATTCCTGCCAAGTGACCGCGTCCGGCTCTTGATCATCGATGGGACGACCAGCCCACGTGAAAAATTACCTGACGACAGCCCCTTCATTGCTCAAGGCGTGCGCGACGACGAGTGGAATCTCAAGTACCGCCGTGGAGGTCTGCAATGAGCGTGGTGCAATGGCCTGAACACATGCCGGAAGGCGGGCGACTGGCGCAGGGCAAGGACGCCTGGACCTGGGGCCGGGGCAATGTATGCGATCCGCTTGCCGGGTGTACCCAGACCCTGCACATCAGCCTGTTCTTCGACGGCACCAACAACAACGACGACGAAGACAACACAAAATGGCGGGATTCGCTCTCCAAGACCCACACTAATGTGGCACGTTTGTTCAGCGTGTCAAAGCACCTGCCTGATGACGGGTTGTTTTCCTACTACGTAGCGGGTGTCGGTACGCCCTTTCCAAAGCTCGGCGAGTTGGACTACTCCCAGGACGGCAAGGCCACCGCTGCGGGCTTCGACCAGCGCTGCGTCTGGGGCATGATTCGCGTGCTCAATGCCGTGCACTACGCGATCACGCGAGATGACAAGAGGCCGTTTGTTCTTGACGAGGAAGCCAAGGCCATCTGCGACGCCGCTGCCAAGGGTAATCCGTCCAAGCTGATGGACAAGATCCGCATCCTGGGGATCACGCACAGCAACCGCTTCGACGATGGCCCGCAAAGCCGGATGGTCAGGCAGATCTGGATCAACGTGTTCGGCTTCTCACGCGGCGCTGCGTGTGCACGCGTCTTTGTGAACAAGCTGCTCAAAGAATGGGGGCCTGGCGGCCAGCTCAGCGAGCAGACCGGACGGCGGGCCTTGCCCTACCAGGTCAACTTCCTGGGGCTCTTTGATACGGTGGCCTCCGTCGGCCTCCCGGACTCAACCCGCTCGGTCGTCAACTGGGACCGGTTTGCAGGGCACTCGGGATTTACGAAGGATGGCGGCCTGAATGTGGCAGGCACCGACAAGGTCCGGGCCTGCGCGCATTTCTACTCGATCCACGAGCAGCGCATGAGTTTTCCGCTCGACACCATCCGGATCAAGGAGAACTACCCCGAGACGTTACGCCGCTGGGAAATCGGTTATCCCGGTGTGCACTCCGATGTGGGCGGTGGCTACGGTCCCAACGAGCAAGGCAAGGCCCGCGATGGCGACAGCAGCAAGCTCAGCCAAATTCCGCTGCATGACATGTGTATCGCAGCCCTCAGGCAGGGCGTGCCGCTCATGCTGGAGGATGCCATTGCGAAGCGCGATGATCTGCGGGCAAATTTCGCAATCCACCCGGCAACCGTGGCGGCTTTCAACGAATGGCGTCGCAGCCTGTACGCGGTCTCCACCGTGGAAGAGGCACTGCGGTTCGGGATGGGCCAGATGCTGAGCTGGCGCACCCTGCGGGCCCAGGTCGGCACCGGGCAGTATGTGACCGAGCGTACGTTCTACCACGCCGCCCCGGAGGACGCCAAGACACCGCGCAAGATCACCCTCGATGTCAAGAAGGCCGAACGCGATGATCCGGAATGCCAGCGCCTGAAGGCCGAGATCTCCCGACTTCAGCAGGAGCGGTCCGAAGCCCACAACCCGCGCGACTACCCGGCCAACCACCGGGACGTCATGGAACTCTCCGCAGCGATCCTGGAGAAAAAGGTCTTGTTGCAGCGTCGACGGGAGGTCTTGTATGGCGAGCAGGCCGGCAAGGACGAACCAGCCCGGCCAGGGGAAGGCGCCGATGAGATCGTGACCAACGACCGCAGCGACCTGCGCGAGGGGGCCGAACAGATGCGCTTGCTGCTTGGCGTCCTGTATCCGGATCAGTTGGCAAGGTGGCAGGTGGACAAGCAGGAGTTTGTCTCACATCCTGGGGAGAATCGGCCCCAGCGGCCCCCAGTGCTATCCGTCAAGCACGACCAGTCTGGAGCAGACACGCCCCGTGTCACACTGACCAGCAGCGGCTTTATCTTCCATGCGACACGGACTTCGCTCGTGCAATCCTGGAATCCGGATGACGATTTGATGGCCGCTCCGGATGCAGGGGTGGTGAGCTTTCTGCGACTGCACACGTCCCCGGAAGCCGTGGCCCGTCTGGACAAGGCGGTCATCGCCCTCTATGACGACCACGTGCACGACAGCAAGATTTGGTTCCGCATCCCGTTCTTTAACGAATATGCGCCGGGCGGCTACGGCTGGCCCCGCGTGATCTTTACCGGAAACGATGACCGTAAGCCCTATCTGGCACTGGCGCCAGCGGCAAACCAGGCCGAGGAAAGCGTCGTCGGGAACTTCGCGATCGCATGATCTTGCAAGAACTTCCGGCGATCTCACGCTGGCGTTAGTCCCTGGCAGGTGCGAGAGCCCCCCGTCAATTGACGGTCGGCTCTCGCGGCCCGGGTACACTTGGCCAGCAAGGCATTGCAGACAATTTAAGCGGCCGGTGCAGCATCACATGTCGATGAGTGACGTGATTAGTTTCACCGCTAGACAGATAACCGAAGGGGAATGGGCGCTGGTACGCGCGATTGCCGACGGCCTGGAATGGTCCTCGGCTGGTCCGAACCTGCGGCCCAGCTGCTCCGGTTCCTGCTCGACTTTGGTTATGCGACAGGCTTGCGCGCATGCAGCCAGGGTGCCGCCCCCAGGCCGGCACTCCCTTGCCATCAATCGCTTGCGCGTTATCACCCGTCCTTGAACAGGAAGCTGTAGGCGTTCAGTGCCGGTACCCCACCCAGGTGTGCGAAGAGGACTCTCGATCCTTGCGGAAACTCGCCGCGACGGACCATGTCGATCATGCCCTGCATGGACTTGCCCTCATAGACCGGGTCGGTCATCATGCCCTCCAGCCTGGCGCTGAGGCGGATGGCTTCCAGGGTGCCCGCCGAAGGCAGGCCGTATTCGGGGCCGCCATAGCGGGTGTCCAGCACCACGTCCGCTTCAGTGATGTCGCGGCCGAGGCCGACCAGCTCCGCGGTATGGCGTGCGATGCGCAGGATCTGCGCGCGCGTCGGTTCCGGCCTGGCCGATGCATCGATGCCGATGACCCGGTCCGCGCGGCCGTCGGCAGCGAATCCCACCACCATGCCTGCCTGCGTGCTGCCGGTGACCGAGCAGACGACGATGTAGTCGAAGCTGAAGCCGAGTCCGGCTTCCTGTGCCCGGACTTCCTCGGCGAACCCTACGTAGCCGAGGCCGCCGAGCGGATGCTCCGAGCAGCCTGCCGGAATCGGGTAGGGCTTGCCGCCCGCCTTGCGCACGCTCTCCATGGCATCTTCCCAGCTGGGACGAATGCCGATGTCGAAGCCTTCGCTGACCAGGCGCACGTCGGCCCCCATGATGCGCGACATCTGGATGTTGCCCACGCGGTCATAGACCGCGTCGGAGTAGTTGACCCAGTTCTCCTGCACCAGCACGCACTTCAGCCCCAGGTGGGCCGCGATGGCGGCAACCTGGCGCGTGTGGTTCGACTGGATCCCGCCGATCGAGACCAGCGTATCGGCGCCCTGCGCCAGCACGTCGGGAATGACGTATTCGAGCTTGCGCGTCTTGTTGCCGCCAAAGGCAAGGCCGCTGTTGCAGTCGTCGCGCTTGGCATAGAGCTCGACCTTGCCACCCAGGCTTTCGCTCAGCCGCGATAGCGGATGGATCGGCGTCGGGCCGAAGGTCAGGGAATGACGCGGAAATTGCTTCAGGTTCATGACTGGCTCCAGGTTGTGGCGGGCATGCGGGCGCGCGGCAGCCGCAAAGCCCGGCATTCGCACGGACGCTGCGCGACGCCGTACCTGGAATCATCATAAGAAAGCTGAGACGAAAGGTGCTTGCAAAGATCTGCGACTTCTTGCACGATAAAAAGCCTGGAAGCATCACGAAATTCTCTTTATTCCGTAGAAATGGCAACATCCAGAATAAAATTTCGTACAAAATCCGAGACCTCCGCCCAGCCCGCGCCGGTGCTGGATCGCACGGACAAGGCCATCCTGCGCGCCTTGCAGCGCGATGCGTCCATCTCCAACCTGGCCCTGGCGGGCAAGGTCAGCCTCAGCCCGCCCGCATGCCTGCGCCGCGTGGAACGCCTGAAAGCGGATGGCCTGATCCGCGGCGTCGTGGCGCTGCTGAACCCGGCTCCCCTGGACGCGGGCATGCTGGTCATCATCGGGGTCGTGCTGGACCGGTCTACGCCCGAGTCGTTCGCCGCCTTTGAGAAGGCGGCGCAGAAGGTATCAGGCTGTATGGAGTGCCATGAAGTCACCGGCGAGTTCGACTACATCATGATGCTCAGGACCAAGGACAGCGAGAGCTTCAACCGCCTCCACGCGGAGCAGTTGCTCTACCTGCCGGGCGTGCGGCAGATTCGCTCGTTCATGGTGCTCAAGCAGGTGCTGTCGACGACGCAGTTTCCGATCTGAAGGTCGGCCTGGATCCGGCTGCGCGGACGAAGAGAGGAGACAGGGAGGGGAATTTTGGGGCTTGGGGCGAAGCGGAACCCCCGGCGCCGTTGCTGCCGGGGTTCCATCCGGCCAGCCCCTTGAGCGTTGGGGCTGGCGCGCCGTCCATCGCTCAGAATGAGCGCGGCAGGCCCAGGACGTGTTCGGCGACGAAAGAGTAGATCAGGTTGGTGGAGATCGGTGCCACCTGGTACAGCCGCGTTTCGCGGAACTTGCGCTCCACGTCGTATTCGCAGGCAAAGCCGAAGCCGCCGTGGAACTGCAGGCAGGCGTTGCCGGCCTCCCAGCTGGCCTTGGCTGCCAGGTACTTGGCCATGTTGGCCTGGGCCCCCATGGGCTCGTGCTTGTCAAACAGTTCGCAGGCTTTCCAGCGCATCAGATTCGCCGCTTCCAGCTCGATAAAGGTCTCGGCGATCGGGAACTGCACGCCCTGGTTCTGGCCGATGGGGCGGCCGAAGACCTCGCGTTCCTTGACATACTTGGTCACGCGGTCGATGAACCAATAGCCGTCGCCGATGCACTCGGCCGCGATCAGCGTGCGCTCGGCGTTCAGGCCGTCGAGGATGTACTTGAAGCCCTTGCCCTCTTCACCGATCAGGTTTTCCTCGGGGATTTCCAGGTCCTCGAAGAACAGTTCATTGGTCTCGTGGTTGACCATGTTGGGGATCGGGCGCACGGTCAGGCCCTTCTTCTGCGCTTCATGCAGGTCCACCATGAAGATGGACATCCCCTCGCTCTTCTTCTTCACCTCGGCCAGCGGCGTGGTGCGCGCCAGCAGGATCATGAAGTCGCTGTGCTGGACGCGGCTGATCCAGACCTTCTGGCCGTTGATGACGTAGCGTCCGTCCTTCTTGACCGCCGAGGTCTTGATCTTGGTGGTGTCCGTGCCGGTGGTGGGCTCGGTCACGCCCATGGACTGCAGGCGCCATTCCCCCGAGGCAATCTTCGGCAGGTACTTTTCCTTCTGCGCCCTGGAGCCGTGCCGCAGCAGCGTGCCCATGTTGTACATCTGGCCGTGGCAGGCGCCGGAGTTGCCGCCGCAGCGGTTGATCTCTTCCATGATGACCGAGGCTTCGGTCAGGCCCAGGCCGGAACCGCCGTACTCCTGCGGGATCAGGGCAGCCAGCCAGCCAGCCGCGGTCAGCGCATTGACGAAGGCCTCGGGATAGGCGCGCTGCTCGTCCACCTTGCGGAAGTACTCATCGGGAAACTCGGCGCAAAGCGCGCGGATGGCGTCGCGGATTTCTTGGAAGTTGTTCGATTGGGTCTGTTCGATCATGGCGCTTGGCTTGCGTTCGGTCTCTGGCGGACGGCCGCCTCCTTGTGATGACCGCAATGTTCGCGGCGTTCGGCCGCGTGGACAATCAGCCTTTCCGAAAGCGCGCCTTCCACCGCGGTTAAGTCCCGGCGACGGCCAGGTCCTTTCGCTTTCGCCAAAGTCCGCCATTGGCATTGTCAAATAGCGCAAACCACGCTTTGGGAACATGCTCCGGGCTATCCGGCGCATGCGCCGACTGACCGCTGCCCCGTGGACATGCACACCCTCGCCTCCCGCCTGCAAGCCCTGATCCGCCCCGGAGACCATATCTGGTGGGGGCAAGCGACCGCCGAGCCGCTGACGCTGACGCGCGCACTGGTGGAACACCGCCACGCCATCGCCCAGGGCGGACGCCTCAGTGTCTTTGTCGGCATCGGGCAGTCAGACACGCTGCAGCCGGCCCAGGCGGATGTGCTCGACTTCTTCGGCTACGCCGCCAGCGGCCCGCACCGGCAACTGGCCAGGGCCGGCGTGCTGGACATCGTGCCCAGCCACTATTCGCACCTGCCCGGGCTGATCCGCGACGGCACGCTGCGGGCGGACGTGGCGCTGGTGCAGGTCTCGCCCGCCGACGAGCAGGGGCGCCACAGCCTGGGGCTGGTGCATGAATACCTTCCCGCGGCGCTCGACCGCGCCCGCGTCATCATCGCCGAGGTGAACCCGGAGGTGCCGTGGACCCACGGCAGCCGCTACCTGAGCGCGGACGATATCGACCTGCAGGTCGAAGCGCTGCACCCGCCCATCAGCCTTGACCGCAGCGCGCCCGGCCCGGCCGAACAGGCCATCGCCCGCCACATCGCCGGCTGGGTGGAGGATGGCGCCACCCTGCAGATGGGCATCGGCAACCTGCCTGAGGCCGTGGTCGCTGCGCTGAATGGCCACCGCGACCTGGGGCTGCACAGCGGCGCGATCGGCGACGGCATTGCGGCGCTGGCCGAAGCCGGGGTGCTGACCAACGCACGCAAGAGCATCGATACGGGCGTGGGCATCGCCGGCATCCTGATGGGCAGCGAACGGCTGCGGCGCTGGGCCCACCGCAATCCGCAGCTGCAACTGCGCGAGACCGCCTATACCCATCACCCCGAGGTGCTGGCCAGCGTCGACAAGCTGACCGCCATCAACTCCGCCATCGAGGTCGACCTCACCGGCCAGGTGAACGCCGAAGTCGCCGGCGGCGTCTATGTCGGCGCCGTCGGCGGTGCCGTGGACTTCCTGCGCGGTGCCGCGCGCAGCCGCGGCGGCTTGCCCATCGTCGCGCTGCCGGCGACCGCCAAGGGCGCGAGCCGCATCGTGGCGCAGTTGTCCGGCCCGGTCAGCACGCCCCGCTCGGATGCGGGCCTGATCGTCACCGAGCACGGCGTGGCCGACCTGCGCGGCCAGACGCTGTCGCAGCGCGTGCGCCGCATGCTGGACATTGCCGCCCCCGAACACCGCGCGGACCTGGAACGCCAGGCCCACGCCCTGCTGCGCCAGTGCGGCGCGGTCTTCGTGGCCCTTCCCGGGCACACGCTGGCCAACTGACTTACTTGCTCATCCCAACACAGAGTTCCAAGGAGACTTCCATGCGCAGAGCTGCAATCGTCACTCCCCTCCGCACGCCCGTCGGCACCTTCGGCGGCAGCCTGCGCCCGGTGCCCGTGGAGGAACTGGCCGCCACCGCCGTGCGCGCCGTGGTGGAACGCAGCGGCATCGATCCCGCGCGTATCGATGACGTGGTCTTTGCCCAGTCCTACGCCAACAGCGAAGTGCCCTGCGTCGGCCGCTGGGCCGCGCTGCAGGCCGGCCTGCCGGTCGAGGTGCCGGGCATGCAACTGGACCGCCGCTGCGGCGGCGGCCTGCAGGCCATCGTCACGGCCTCGATGATGGTGCAGAGCGGCGCCGCCGACGTGGTGATCGCGGGCGGCGTCGAGAGCATGAGCAATATCGAGTACTACACCACCGACATGCGCTGGGGCGCGCGCTCGGGCAATGTGCGCTTCTTCGACCGCCTCGACCGCGGCCGTGAACGCTCCCAGCCGGTCGAGCGCTTCGGCAAGATCTCCGGGATGATCGAGACGGCCGAGAACCTGGCGCGCGACTACGGCATCAGCCGCGAGGCGGCCGATGTCTTCGCCGCCCGCAGCCACGCACGCGCCGCGGCAGCCTGGGAGGCCGGCCGCTTCGATGCGGAAGTCGTTCCCGTGCAGGTGCCCCAGCGCAAGGGCGATCCGGTGCGGTTCGCGCGCGACGAAGGTTTCCGCCCCGAAACCACGCGTGAAAGCCTGGGCAAGCTGCGCACGCTGATGCCGAACGGTACCGTCACCGCCGGCAACGCCAGCCAGCAGAACGACGCCTCGGCCGCCTGCCTGATCGTGGCCGAAGACAAGCTGGCCGAACTGGGCCTCACCCCCATGGCCTCGCTGGTGGGCTGGGCGGCGGCCGGCTGCGAGCCCTCGCACATGGGCATCGGCCCGGTGCCCGCGGTGAAGAAGCTGCTGGCGCGCCTGAACCTGACGCTGGACCAGATGGACCTGGTCGAGCTGAACGAAGCCTTCGCCTGCCAGGTGCTGGCCGTGCTCAAGGGCTGGGAATGGCATGACCAGGATGCGATCGAGCAGAAGCTCAACGTGAACGGCTCGGGCATCTCGCTAGGCCATCCGATCGGCGCCACCGGCGTGCGCATCCTGGCCACGCTGCTGCACGAACTGCAGCGCCGCGGCGGCCGCTATGGCCTGGAGACCATGTGCATCGGCGGCGGCCAGGGTATTGCCGCGGTCTTCGAACGCTACTGAGTAAGCCCACTTCATTCACCATACAGCCCCCGCGCGCGACGGCGGGGGCTGCGCCCGCCTTTTGCCTTTTGCTTTTCGGCTTTTGCCTTCGGCACTTTGCTTTACGTAGGAGAAGTATCTTGATTTCCACCTCACGCCGCCACGCCATGCTGGCCGCCCTGGCCCTGTGCGGCGCAACCCTGGCCACTCCCCCTGCCTCGGCGCAGCCCAACGGCCAGCCGGTGCGCCTCGTGGTCGGCTACGCCGCCGGCGGCCCCGCCGATCAGGCCGCGCGCCTGTTCGCGGTGGCGTTGGGCAAGGCGCTCAGCGCCAACGTCATCGTCGACAACAAGCCCGGCGCCAATGCCACGCTGGCCGGCTATGAAGTGGTCCGCGCCAAGCCCGATGGCGCCACACTGTGGTTCGCCGCCAGCGCGGCGCTGACGGTCGCGCCCAACATCATGAAGAGCCTGCCGTACGACCCGGCGAAGGACCTCGCCCCGGTGGCACCGGTGGCGCGCTACTACAACATGCTGGTGGCCAACGTCAAGGAGCCGTTCAAGGGCACCCAGGACCTGGTTGCCTACGCCAAGGCGCATCCCGGCAAGCTTAGCTACGGCTCCTCGGGCGTGGGCAGCTCCAACCATGTCGCCATGGCCCTGTTCGCCCGGCAGGCGCAGGTCGAGCTGAACCATATTCCCTACAAGGGCAATGCCCCGGCCATGACCGATACCATCGGCGGCCAGATCGACGTGATGTTCGACATCATCAGCACCGCCAGCGGCTATGTGCAGAGCGGCAAGGTCAAGCCCATCGCCGTGGGCTCGCCCAAGCGCAGCGCATCGCTGCCCGGCGTGCCCACCTTCCGCGAATCCGGGATTGCCGGCCTCAAGGACTATGAAGCCGGCGGCTGGTACGCCATCTACGCCCCCAAGGGCGTGACCTCCGAGCAGACCCAGAAGCTGGCCGCGGCAGTGCGGCAGGCCGTGGAAGATGCGGAACTCAGGAAGCGCTATGCCGAGCTGGGCTACGAACAGTGGAGCGGCACCACGCAGGACGTCGTGAACACCGCCGCGCGCGAGCGCACGCAGTGGGCCAGCGTGCTCAAGGGCGTGACGCTGGACTGATGGCCCCGCCTCGAACCGACACCGACCCGACACCCAGGAAGAACTGACATGATCCGCGATAACGAAACCCTCGAAGCCCTGCTCGACAGCGTGCGCCGCTTTGTGCGCGAGCGCCTGGTTCCCGCCGAGGCGCTGGTCGCCGAGACCGACGAAATCCCGCAGGACATCGTGCAGGACATGCGCGAGATGGGCCTGTTCGGCATGACCATCCCCGAGCGCTTTGGCGGCCTGGAGCTGACCATGGAAGAGGAAGCGCGCGTGGTCATGGAGCTGTGCCAGACCTCGCCGGCCTTCCGCTCGCTGCTGGGCACCACCGTGGGCATCGGCTCGCAGGGCATCCTGATGGACGGCACGCCTGAGCAGCAGGCCGCGTGGCTGCCCCGCCTGGCCACCGGCGAGATCCTGGCCTCGTTTGCCCTGACCGAACCGGAAGCCGGCTCGGACGCCGGCTCGCTGCGCACCACCGCGGTCAGGGATGGCGACCACTACGTGGTCAACGGCACCAAGCGCTTTATCACCAATGCGCCGCAGGCCGGCATGTTCACGCTGATGGCGCGTACCAACCCTGAGATCAAGGGCTCGGCCGGCGTCTCGGCATTTATCGTCGATGCCAGGACGCCGGGCATCAGCTTCGGCAAGCGCGACGTGAAGATGGGCCAGAAAGGCGCGCACACCTGCGACGTGATCTTCGACAACGTGCGCGTGCCGGCCGAGAACCTGATCGGCCTGAAGGAAGGACAGGGCTTCAAGACGGCGATGAAGGTGCTCGACAAGGGCCGGCTGCACATTGCGGCGGTCAGCGTCGGGGTGGCCAGGCGCGTGCTGCGCGACGCGCTGAACTACGCGCTGGAGCGCCAGCAGTTCGGCCAGCCGATCTGCGAGTTCCAGTTGATCCAGGCCATGCTGGCCGACAGCCAGGCCGAGCTCTATGCTGCCGAATGCATGGTGATCGACGCCGCGCGCCGCCGCGACGAAGGCAGGAACGTCTCCACCGAGGCCTCATGCTGCAAGATGTTCGCCACCGAGATGGTGGGCCGCGTGGCGGACCGCGCGGTACAGATTCTCGGCGGTTCCGGCTATATTTCCGAGTTCGGCATCGAGCGCTTCTACCGCGATGTGCGCCTGTTCCGCCTGTATGAGGGCACCACGCAGATCCAGCAGGTCATCATCGCGCGCAACATGATCCGTGAAGCCCGCGGCGCGTAAGCACCGCGCCCCGCACCAATACGCCTGACCCATGCCCGCGCGCAACGCTGCCCGTCCCCAGGACGGGCCGCCTGCCTTGAGACCGCCTGACCTGACATGACAGATTCCACCGCTACGCCGGCCGCTGGCCTTCCTCCCCCCTCCCCCCGCACCGGCGCCCTGAGCCACCTGCGCGTGCTCGATCTCTCGCGCGTGCTGGCCGGACCGTGGTCCACCCAGAACCTGGCGGACATGGGCGCCGACGTGATCAAGATCGAAAAACCCGGCGAAGGCGACGATACACGCCACTGGGGGCCCCCTTTCCTCGCCGACGAGGCCGGCGCGCCGACCCGGCAGGCCTGCTATTTCACCGCCGCCAACCGCAACAAGCGCTCGGTCACCGTGGACATGGCCACGCCCGAGGGGCAGGAGCTGATCCGCGAGCTGGCCCGGCAGAGCGATGTGGTGGTGGAGAACTTCAAGACCGGCGGCCTCAAGCGCTACGGGCTGGACTATGACAGCCTGAGCGCGCTCAACCCGCGCCTGATCTACTGCTCGGTCACGGGCTTTGGCCACACCGGTCCCTACGCGGCGCGGCCCGGCTACGACCTGCTGATCCAGGCCATGAGCGGCCTGATGAGCATCACCGGCCACGCCGACGGCGAGCCCGGCGGCGGCCCGATGAAGGTAGGCGTGGCCGTGATCGACCTGTTCACCGGCATGTACGCCACCACCGCGATCCTGAGCGCGCTGGAAGCGCGCCACTTCACCGGCCGCGGCCAGCATATCGACATCGCCCTGCTGGATGTGGCGATGGCGGTGCTGGCCAACCAGGGCGCGGGCTTCCTGAACGCCGGCGACGTGCCCCGGCGCCAGGGCAATATCCACCCCAGCGTGGTGCCCTACCAGGACTTCCCGACCGCCGACGGCAATATGCTGCTGGCCATCGGCAACGACGGGCAGTTCGCACGCTTCTGCGACGCCGCGGGCGTGGACTGGGCGCGCGACGAGCGCTATGCCACCAACACCGGCCGCGTCAACAACCGCAAGACGCTGATCGCGATGATGATGGAGCTCACGCGCACCCGGTCCACGGCGCAATGGGTCGCGCTGCTGGAAGCCAATTCCGTGCCTTGCGGCCCCATCAACAATATCGCCCAGGCCCACGCCGACCCCCATGTGCAGCACCGTGGCCTGCGCGTCGAGCAAGAGCGCTATCCGGGAGCCCAGCCGCCCGCCGGCGAGCCCGTGAACCACGTGGTCACCACGGCCAGCCCGCTGCGCCTGTCGGAGACGCCCCCGACGCTGCGCTACGCCCCGCCCGCGCTGGGCCAGCACACCGACGAGGTGCTGCGCGACTACCTGAAGCTGAGCCCGCAGCAACTGGAAACACTGCGCGCCAGGCGCGTGGTGTAAGCGGCCAGGGGGCTTTCGGCAGACAAGAAATCCGCCTTTGCAGATTACCGATTGCACCGTGCAACGGGCGCACATACACTGGCGCCGTTCGGCTGGCCCCCGCCTTGCCGAACGGTTTTTCCAGCACAAGGACTCCCGCGAGATGCCACCGGACCGAGACACCCCACCACGGATCAGCGACATCCCTCGCCGCTGGGCCGCCGAGACCCCCGGCCATGTGGCCGTCTTCGAGGAAGGCCGGACCACCACCTACGCGCAGCTGTGGGCGGGCATCGAGGATGCGCAGCGCTACCTGCAAGCGCAGGGCGTGGGCACCGGCGATCGGGTGCTGATCACGGCCGAGAACTGCCTGGCGGTGATCACGCTGGTGTTCGCCTTGTCGGAACTGGGCGCGTGGCCGGTCATCGTCAACGCCCGCCTGTCGGAGCGGGAAATCGAGGTGATCCGCGCCCACTGCCAGCCGAGCCTGATGCTGTTCACCCACGCGGTGTCGCCCGATGCCCTGCGGCACGGCGTGCGCTACCGGGCCAGGGAGATTGTCCCGGCCGGCCTCGGCCCGCTGATGGCTGGCGCTGTCGACGAGGCCGGCGAGCGCGAGCCTGAAGCGCTCGCGCGTGACGTCGCCGCGTTGATCTACACCTCCGGCACCACCGGACAGCCCAAGGGCGTGATGGTCACTCACCGGGGCCTGCTGCACTTTGCGCGCGTCACGGTCGAGTCGCGCCGCATGCAGGCAGACGACTGCGCCTATGCGGTCATGCCGATGTCGCATGTGTTCGGACTCGGGACGCTGCTGGTCTCGACCCTGCAGGCCGGTGCCAGCCTGTACCTGAGCGCGCGCTTCAATGCCGCGGACGTCACCGCCGCGATCCGGCAGGGTGCGATCACGCTGCTGCAGGGCGTGCCGACGATGTTCAACCGCATCCTCGCCCATGTGCGGGCAACGGGAGCGCCCCTGCAGCCGTCGCCGCGGCTGCGCTATCTCTACACCGGCGGCGGGCCGCTTGATCCGACGCTCAAGCACGACGTCGAGGCGATGTTCGGCCAGCCGCTGCACCACGGCTACGGCATGACCGAATATGCGGGGTCGCTGTTCGTGACCCGCATGGACCGGCCGCGCACCGATTGCTCGGCGGGCGAGATCGTCGAAGGCGCGGAACTGCGGGTAGTCGGGCCGGAGGGCAAGCCGGTGCCGCAGGGGGAACCCGGCGAGCTATGGATCAGGGGGCCCGGCGTGATGCGCGGCTACTACCGCGCACCGGACCTGAGCGCCGAGGCCCTGCGGCCCGACGGCTGGCTCAATACCGGCGACATCGGCCGGCTGGACCCCGACGGCGCGCTGTTCATCGTCGGCCGCACCAAGGACCTGATCATCCGCTCGGGCTTCAATGTCTACCCGATCGAAGTCGAATCGGTCATCAACACGCATCCGTCCGTGCGCGTATCGGCCGTCATCGGGCAGCCGACCGCGGACGGCAACGAGGAAGTGATCGCCTTCGTCGAGATCAGGGATGGCGAGAAATTCGACGCGCAGGCGCTGCACGACTACCTGGTCGACCGCCTGTCGCCGTACAAGCGCCCGGAGCGGATCCTGCGCGTGGCCTCGATCCCCACCACGGCCAGCGGCAAGCTGCTCAAGCACCAGCTGCGGCAGATGTTGGCGGACAAGGCCTAGTCCGCCGGCGCCCCTCAGTCCTGGCGCCCGAGGCCGTCCTCGACCAGCAGGTCCACCAGCTTGCGCGCAAACAGCGGCAAGGCGCCGAGGTCGGCCACGCATATCTGCAGTTTGCGCTCGGCCCATTCATCGTTGAGCTGGACGATGCGCAGCGCCATCGTCTTCGCATGGCGGCTGGCGGTAGTCTCCGGCAACACGCCGACGCCGACATTGGCCTCGATCATCCGGCAGGCGGTCTCGAAATTGCTGACCTGCACGCGCCAGCGCAGCGTGCGCTGCAGGTCGGTCGCGGCCCGCAACAGGAAATTGTGGATCGCGCTGGCCTCGGGCAGGCCGATGAAGTCGTAGTCCAGCGTATCGATGAAATCCACGCTGCCGCGCTCGGCCAGCGGATGGCTCAGCGCGGTGGCCAGCACCAGGCGGTCGCGCCGGTACGGCATCACCTCCAGCCCTTCCGTGCGCACGTTGCCGGCAATGATGCCGATATCCACCATGCCCTCCTGCACCGCGCGCACGATATCCGGGCTCAGGCGCTCGTGCATGTCGATGGTCACGTCCGGATGGCTGACGAGGTAACTGCGCAGCACCGCCGGCAGGAACTCGCTCATCGCGGTGGTGTTGGCGAACACGCGCACATGGCCTTTCACGCCCGCCGCATATTCCTGCAGATCGCCGCTCAGTTGCTCCAGCTGGCGCAGCACGCGGCGCGCGTGGGCGAGCAGGGTCTCCCCCGCCCCGGTTACCTTCACGCCCTGGCTGCTGCGGCTCAGCAGCTTGACGCCGACGTGTTCCTCGAGGTTCTTGATGCGCGTGCTGGCCGCGGCCAGCGACAGGTGCGAGCGTTGCGCACCGCCGGTCAGGCTCTGGGCCTCCGCAATATGCGTGAACAGTTTCAGGTCGACCAGATCAAAGCGCATGACATCATTCCGCAGCGTAAGGGCGGATTATCTCGCAAAGCGCGGCGCTCAGTACACTCTGGCGGGCGCAATTCGCAGGGGCCGCCACCCTGGCATCCGGGACCTGATCCCGGAAGCTTGCGAACGTCAGGTAGATTCTTGGGAACGAGTCAGGCGACCGAGCGCTGCCGCCGCGCTGCGCGCGCCACCGCCAACCGGCTGGCAGCTTCCATCGATAAGCCGAAGCGGTCGTAGAAAGCGCAGTCCAGATCACTGCTGGCTGGCCAGCCGACGCGCCGCCGGGCATCGCCAATGCCGGCATCACCGGCCATGACCTCGAACAGCAACCGCATCAGCCGTTGCGTGCGGCACAGCTCGGTGAGCGCCGTGCCCTGAGAAAACAGCATGCGGCGCAGCTGTGCCGTGGACATGCCCAGCCGTTCCGCGATAAACGCAGCATTCCAGGCGTAATGGGGTTGCAGGAAGACCCGCTTGCAGATGCGGTGGTGCAGGCATTCCTGCTGCGCCGCGGGGATCATGCGCTGGATTTCGAGGGTGCACGCGGCCGGCTGAGCGCTGCTGCCATCCAGGTGCAGCGCAAAGGTTTCAAACGGTTCGATGGTGAGCTGCTGGCCCGGCAGCAGCAGACGCTCATAGCCGCGGCGCCTGAGCACCAGCCTGCCGTGGGCCGCAGAGACCGCCAGCGGGAAGGCCAGCAACAGCCGCTGCAGGCTGACGTGCATGTGGGACTGCAGATGGACGTGCATGGTGGCTCGGGATGCGGACAGGATCAGACTGCATGATCGCCGCTAATCGGATTGCCCGCCTCTGCCATTTCCGAATGCACCGTTCACCGCCACCCCGTGGCCGTTCGTGTACGATGGACTCCCGCACTGCCGGGGTGCTTGCACCCTCTCCCGCCTGCGGGAGAGGGTGGGGCTTCATGTGCGAAACCGGAATTGACTGGACTACATACCGGTTTGCTGGACTGCTCGCGCCGCTTGGCAACATACCGCCTGCCGGATCAGAAGCCCGTTGCGCCAACCCGCGCCAGTGCTGACTTTCTCGTGCATGCCAGAGGGAACGCCGGTTCCGGCGTATCCCCCCGTCAACGTGTACGGGTTCACCTAGCTAGACCCCCTCACCCCGGCCCTCTCCCCATGAGGGGAGAGGGAGAACATCTTGCTTAGGCTAGTTCGGGCGGATTTGGCGCACCCAAAACCGTTGGCAATCTGTCTGGGTGCTCCCCCCGCTTGGGGGAGAGATCACCGCACGCAGGCCATGCCGACTTGCTCGAAGATCACGCGGTGAACGGCAGGCTGCGATGCCGCTTGCCGGTGAGCGCCGCGACGGCATTAGCCAGTGCCGGTGCGATCGGCGGCACCGCGGTCTCGCCAATGCCGGTCGGCGGATCGGCCGACGGCACGATGTGCACCGCGATCTGCGGCGGCGTGTCCGCATGCGTGGCCAGCCGGTAATCGTTCCAGTTGCCTTGCTGGACCACGCCATCCTTCAGCGTGATCTGCGCTCCGGGCAGCGTGGTACCCAGCCCCATCATCATGCCGCCCTGGACCTGCGCCTCGACCGTGCGCGGATTGATCGGCATGTTGCAGTGGACGGCCGCGGTGACCCGGTGCACCACCGGCTGGTTGCCACGCATCGAGGCCTCGACGATGTAGGCGACCACGGTGTCGAACGATTCATGCACCGCCACGCCCCAGGCACGCCCGGCCGCGAGGCGCCGCTTGCCGTAGCCCGAGCGCTCGACCGCCAGGTCCAGCGCCGCCAGGTGACGCTTGTGCTCACGCAGCAGCGTGCGGCGGTACGCCACCGGATCGATCCCGCCGGCGCGCGCCAGTTCATCGACCAGGGTCTCCATCACATAGGCCGTGTGCGTGTGCCCCACCGAGCGCCACCACAGCACCGGCACGTTGACCTTGGGATGATGGATCTCGAGCGCGATCGGGAACGGATAAGGACTGTCGCTCACGCCCTCGACCATGGTCGAGTCGACCCCGTTCTTCACGGTGAAGGACTCGAACGGGGTGCCGCTGGTGATGGACTGGCCGACGATCACGTGCTTCCAGGCCAGCACCTTGCCCTTGCCGTCGTGGCCGATCTCAACGCGGTGCAGGTGCATCGGGCGGTAGTAGCCGCCGCGCACGTCGTCTTCGCGTGTCCAGATCATCTTGATCGGCTCGCGCCGGCCCGCCGCATGGCGCGCCTTGGCCACCTGCGCGGCCTCGAACAGGTAGTCGGAGGTGGGCACGGCACGCCGGCCGAAGCCGCCGCCGGCCATCATGGTGTTGAATGTCACCTGTTCCGGCTTCAGACCGAGCACGGCTGCGACGTTGGCCTGGTCGACGGTCTGGAACTGCGAGCCGGCCCACACTGTGCATTGGTTGCCGCGGAAGTCGATGGTGCAGTTGAGCGGCTCCATCGGCGTGTGCGCCAGGTAGGGGAAGACATACTCGGCGGTGAGCTTGTGTGGCGCGGTGGCAAGCGCCGAAGTGTCCGCCGCCTTGGCCTGCACGCCGGGCCGGGCCGCCAGCTCGCGGTAGCGCGCCAGCAGCGCATCGCTGTCCGGCTTCTCGACGCCGCTGGTGTCCCATTCCACCTGCAGCACCTCGCGCGCCGTGCGCGCGGGCCAGAAGCCATTGGCCACGATCGCCAACCCGGTCGCGCCGCCGGCCAGCGGCACCTGGTAGACCTCTTCCACGCCGGCGATGGCCCTGGCACGCGCGGGGTCGAAGCGCGCGACCATGGCGCCGAACACGGGCGGATGCACCATGACCACGGTGCGCGTGCCGGGCAGCGCCGTGTCGATGCCGAACTGCTGCCTGCCGGTGGACTTGTCGCGCGCATCGAGCCGGCCGGTGGGCTTGCCGATCAGCCTGAACTGCTGCGGCGACTTCAGCTGCACGCTCGCCGGCACCGGCTCGGCCAGCGCTGCGGCAGCCAGCTCGCCGTATGTGGCCCGGCGGCCGTCGGGCGCGGTCACCACGCCGGCCTCGGCCTTCAGCTGCCCAGCCGGCACCCCGAAGCGCCCGGCGGCCGCCCCGAGCAGCATGGCGCGCATGCGCGCGCCGACCTCGCGATACTGCGTCCACGAGTTCTTCATGCTGGTCGAGCCGCCGACCATCTGGATATGGAACACCGGGTCCTTATAGGCCTCGCCGGCCGGGGCCAGCTGGCAGCGCACCTTGCTCCAGTCCGCGTCCAGTTCCTCGGCCACCAGCATCGGCAGTGCCGTCTGCACGCCCTGCCCGAACTCAAGCTTGCCGATCGTGACCATCACCGTGCCGTCGGCATCGATACTGACGAAGGCCGATGGCTGCACCGGCGCCTTGGGCTGCGCCGCCGCCTCCGTCTGCGCGCCAAGCGGAACGGCACAGAGCGCGAAGCCCGAGCCGAAGCTCAGTTTCAGGAAGGTCCGCCGGTCGATGCCGCCGCTTGCCTGCTCCATGAGTCTCATGGCATCTCCTCAGCCGATCGCCTTGGCTGCATCCTTGACCGCGGCATGGATGCGCGCATAGGTGCCGCAGCGGCACAGGTTGGCGCTCATGGCCCGTTCGATGTCGGCATCGGTCGGGCGTTGGTTGACCTTGAGCAGCGCCACCGCCGACATCACCTGGCCGCTCTGGCAATAGCCGCACTGCGTGACGTCGTTGCGCACCCAGGCCTCTTCGACCGCGCGCCCGACCCGGTCCTCGCCGATGCCCTCGATGGTGGTGAGCTGCCGGCCGGCGATGGAGGACACCGGCGTCACGCACGCGCGGCGCTGCTGGCCATCGACATGTACCGTGCATGCGCCGCATACCGCGATGCCGCAGCCGAACTTGGTGCCGGTCAGCCCCAGCGTGTCGCGCAGTACCCACAGCACCGGCGTGTCGCCGGGCACGTCGACCTGCTGGGTCTTGCCGTTCAGTTGAAAGGAAATCATGGCTGGCTCCCGTTGCTGGTGCCCTTCGTCTGGGTCAAGGCGCCTGATCCGGCGATGGCGCGCAGGTTCTTCAGCAAGGCTTCATCGGCGGCGGCGCGTGTAGGCCCCGCAGAGGTGCGCAACGGCTCGCGCGTATCGCATGGCGCGCCATTGCGTATCCACTGGCGCACCTGCTCGTCGAACGCGGGCTTGTCCAGCGGCGGCAATTCACGCCCCGGCCCCGGTTGCCAGCCCCAAGCCACCAGGTGGTCGGTCACCATGTGTTCTTCGAGCATTGCCAGCGAACGGCCGCCATTGGTCCTGGTGTCGCGGAAGACCTTGCATAGGGCCGGCCCGGACAGGCCCAGCCATGACATCTTCATCTTCGCCGGCGGCATGTGCCAGCCTGGCTGGCCATTGGTATCCAGCCCGGGCGGCGCATGCGCGAGCGGGCTGTTCTGGGTGCCATGGCAGGTGGCGCATTGCAGCGGCGGCACGCCCTTGCCGTCAGTGCCTCGCTGCACCGGTGGAAAATGCACACGTTTCGCATCGCCCTGCAGCGGGCCGTCCGGCACGTGGCAATTCAGGCAGCGGGCATGCAGCAGCACACGCTCGATCTGCGCGAAGGCCTGCAGCCCGACGTTGCGGTCTGGCGTGCCGGACACCTGGGTGGGCTGGAAGGATCCGCCGGGACCGGCAGCAAAGGCAAGCACCGGAAGCGTCAGCACAGACCCCGCCAAATGCTGGCGAAGAGCGGCGGCGAGAGGGTTGCGGGCGTCATGCTTCATGGGGCCTCCTCCTTCACCGTCGTCGGCGTGCTAGATCGTTGTAGTGCCTGATGCGATCCCTGGCAAGACGAAACGGCAGGAGAGGCTCCAGGCGCCCGGATCGGCAAGCAGCACTTTTGCGGGATGGTCACCAGGGCTGCAATGTCGCAATGAAGTTCTATGATGCAGAATCATGCAGACGAAGCGCACTGCCGATCGAAGGCATGGCGCGCTCCGATCAAACGGCCTGTGATGCATATGGACCAAGATTCGCGACAAGACGCCTCTGATGGATCGGTGATGTTCGCGGACGTCTGCGACAGCACCAGGCTCTACGAGCAGGCCGGCGATGCGGTGGCGCTTGGCGCAATCCGCCAGTGCCTGGCGCTGATGAAGTCCCACTCCGCGGCCGCGCAAGGCCGGGTCGTCAAGACCATCGGTGACGAAATCATGGTGCTGTTTCCCGCCGCGGAGAATGCGATGCGGGCGGCACTGGACATGCAGGAGGCCGTCGCCGGGCTGCCGCCGATCATAGGCGCTCCGCTGGCGATCCATATCGGCTTTCACCATGGCCCGATCCTGTCGGACGAATCCGGCGACCTGTTCGGCGACACCGTCAACCTTGCCGCCCGACTGGCCAGCCTGGCTTCGCGGGGCCAGATCATCACCAGCAAGAACGCGGTGGAGCAGCTCTCAGCAGGGCTGCGCCAGATGACACGCTACCTGTATCCGATACAGGTACGCGGCAAGCACCAGGTGATCGAGCTGTACGAAGCGATCTGGCAGCAGAGCATCGACCTGACCCTGGTGGCCCCGGTGGATCTTGCATTGGCCCGCTCGGCACTGCTTTCGCTACGATATCGGGAAACCGTCTTCGAAATGAACACTGCCTCACCGCCTGTCACCATCGGCCGGGACACGACCATGAGCATCGTTGTCACGGACCGGCAGGTTTCGAGATTCCAGGCCACGGTGGAGCCGCGCGGCGGCCGCTTTGTCCTGATCGACAGAAGTTCGAACGGCACCCACGTGAAGATCGATGGCGAAGGCGCGCTGATCCTGCGCCGTGACGAAATCACGCTCAGGGGTCATGGCTGGATTACCTTTGCCCAGCCAAAAGAATGCATCGACGAGGGTATCGAGTTCTTTGTCGACGAGAAGTGATGCCGGCAGGAAGAAAGCCGCACGGCCGCAACCCATCCGGAGCAGGTCGCGGCCGCGCGTGGCTGCTTACCCTCCCAGTTCCTGGAAGGCGTGACCGTTGGCTTCCAGACCCTTCAACATGCCGGGTGGCAGTGCGCTCTCAGGAACCGTCCCTTCAAGTTGCCACTCCTTTGCGTCGGCGAGGTCCTGAAGTCCTTCGCCCTTGCGCACATAGAGCCCCAGCGTCGGTTTCAGCAGATTGATGTAAAAGTCGTACTCCTGCATTTGCGAACCTCCCACGAAAATCGTGATTGCCCTGGCTCTTGCGCTCAAGCGCTGGAGTCTCCTGCTGCGACGGTGCTGTCCGCCTTCCTGGGTGCAGCGCCCTTGGCCGTCGCTTTACCTGCCTTCGGCTTCTTGACGGCTTCCATCCTTCTGAAGACTACGGCTTCGCTTGCCTTGTCGTAGCCAAGCTCGACGCTGTCGCCTGATTTCAGCTTGTCACCGAGAATCTCCTTGGCCAGCCCGGTCTCGACCGACTGGCGGATCTGCCGCCGCAGCTCCCGCGCACCGAACTCAGGCTGGTATCCCGCCTCCACCAGGTGCTCGACCAGCTCATCGTCGGGCTTGACCGTGATGTCCTGCGCGGCGGCGGTGCGCACCACGCGCTCCAGCTGGATCTGCACGATCGCGCGGATGTTGTCGCGCGACAGCGCATGGAACACGATGATGTCGTCGATACGGTTCAGGAACTCGGGTCGGAAGTGTCCTTTCAGCACCTTCATCAGCGCCTCGCGCAAGTCCTTCTCAGGCATGCGCTTGTCCTCGGGCTGCTCCAGGTTGTCCATGATGATCGGCGCGCCCAGGTTGCTGGTGGCGATGATGACGGTGTTGCTGAAGTCCACCACGCGGCCCTTGCCGTCGGTCAAGCGGCCGTCGTCGAAGACCTGCAGCAGCACGTTGTTCACGTCCGGGTGGGCCTTCTCGATTTCATCCAGCAGGATCACGCTATAGGGCTTGCGCCGCACGCGCTCGGTCAGCTGCCCGCCTTCATCGTAGCCGACATAGCCCGGGGGCGCACCGATCAGCCGGGCCACCGCATGGCGCTCCATGTACTCGGACATGTCAATGCGGATGATGGCCTGCTCGTCGCCGAACACGGTTTCCGCCAGCGCCTTGGCCAGCTCGGTCTTGCCGACGCCGGTCGGCCCGAGGAAGAGGAAGGTCGCGATCGGGCGGTTGGCCTGCCCCAGGCCCGCACGCGACAGGCGCACCGCATCGCTGACCGCGACCACCGCGTCGTCCTGCCCCACCACCCGCTCGCGCAGCCGCGCTTCCATTTTCAGCAGCTTCTGGCGCTCTTCCTGGGTCAGGTCGGTCACCGGGATGCCGGTCAGGCGCGACACCACTTCGGCAATGGCCGCAACCGTCACCTCCAGGGTCTCCGATCCGGTCTTGCGCTGCCAGGCCTCGGTCAGCTCATCAAGCCGCTTCTGCTTGTCGGTGATGCGGTCCTCGAAGCCCTTGGCCTCGTCAAAGCGCTTGCGCGACGACGCATAGTCCTGCTCGCGCTTGAGCTGGGCGATCTCGGCCTCCAGTTCCTGGATATCGGCGGGACGCGAGGTGGCGCCGATGCGCACGCGCGCCGCGGCCTGGTCGATCAGGTCGATGGCCTTGTCCGGCAGGAAGCGCGCGGTGATATAGCGGTCCGACAGTTCCGCCGCGGCCACAAAGGCATCGTCGGCAAAGGTGACCTGGTGGTGCGCCTCAAGCTTGTCGCGCAGGCCGCGCAGGATGACGATGGTCTGCTCGACGGTTGGCTCCGGCACCAGCACCGGCTGGAAGCGCCGCTCCAGCGCCGCGTCTTTCTCGATGTACTTCTGGTATTCGTTCAGCGTGGTGGCGCCGATCAGGCTCAGTTCGCCGCGTGCCAGCGCGGGCTTGAGCACGTTGGCGATATCGAGCCCGCCCTCGCCGCCGCCCTGCCCCGCGCCGACGATGGTGTGCAGTTCATCGATAAACAGGATCAGTTCGTCGTTCTTGGCGGTCACCTCGTCAATCAGCTGCTTGGCACGCTCCTCGAACTCGCCGCGGTATTTGGCCCCGGCCACCATCGAATTGATATTCACCTCGACCAGGCGCTTGCCACGCAGCACCTCCGGCACGTCGCCATTGACGATGCGCTGCGCCAGCCCTTCCACGATCGCGGTCTTGCCCACGCCCGGCTCGCCGATCAGCACCGGGTTGTTCTTCTTGCGCCGCGCCAGCACCTCGATCGTGCTCTCGATCTCCTGCGCTCGGCCCAGCACCGGATCGAGCTTGCCCTGCCGCGCAATCGCGGTCAGGTCGCGCCCGAACTTGTCGAGCGTGGGCGTGCCGGTGGGCGTATCGACGCGGCCATCCTCGGCGCCCTTGCCGACCACCTTCACCACCTTCTGGCGCAGTGCCTCGGGGGTGACGCCATACTTCTTGAGCAGCGTCCCGGCGATGCTTTCCGGGACCGAGGCCAGGCCGATCAGCAGGTGCTCGGGGCCAACGTAGGAATGCCCGAGGTCGCGCGAGGCCTGGAAGGCATACTGGAAGGCTTTCTTCAGCCGCGGCGAGATCGTCATCCGGTCGATGGCCGCGTCAGGCCCGGCGGTTCCGGTCTGCGCGTGCTCGTCGATATAGCCCTTGATGTCCTGCGGCGAGAGCTTGAGTTCCTTGATCAGCGCCGTGCAGACATCGGTATCGGCGAGCACGTAGAGAAGGTGCTCGGTGTCGAGCTCATTGCGCCGCAGCTCGTGCGCCTTCTCCGCGGCACGCTGCAGCAGTTCCATGGTCTGCTCGCTGAAGGCATCGGTGGGATCGACGGATTCGCGCGGGACTTCGGTGGAGAATCCGGGATGCTCGTCGTCATTCATCCCGCCTCCCATCCCCCGGAAGAAGCGGGACAGGCCGCCCCCACCCAGCAGGGAATCGAACGGGTTGAGCATGTCCTGGTGGCGCAGCAGCTGCCGGTAGTCGTAGTCGCAGATCGACATGGTCTTGCGCTCGCCGTCCTGAACCACGGTCACCCGCGCCACGGCGGGACGTGCGTTGCAGATTTCGCAAAGGGTCGGCATGATGGACTTTCCTCCACAGGTAGGTCGCATTGCTTCAACAGAGGGCCGTTGCGCGCGCTCAGGGCCGCGCGCAACGGCGCTGGAAAGCGGGCATGAGCCGTGCTTACGTGATGGTGGGCTGGCCTGCCATTACGTCACCTCCGAACGCACCACGCGCACGGGCACTGACTTGTAGGACGGGGTGCCGCTGTCCTCGTCGATGTAGTCGAGCGGCACCAGCCTGTTTGCTTCGGGATAGTAGGCAGCGACGGAGCCGGGTGCAATTTCGTACTCGATCGCAGTGATCTTCTCGAAACGCAGCTGCCGGCCCGCTGCGATGGTCTCGATGTCGACCAGGTCGCCATGCTCCAGGCCGCGCGCGGCCAGGTCGGCCGGGTTCATGAACATCACGTCGCGCCGCCCGAACACGCCCCGGTAGCGGTCGTCCATGGCATAGATGGTGGTGTTGTACTGGTCATGGCTGCGGATGGTCACCAGCCGCAGGACATCGTCGGCAAGGACTTGCTTGTCTTCGTGCAGCCCCTTGAACACGTAGAACTCGGCCTTGCCCGACGGCGTTTCCCATTTGCGCTCGGTTGGCGGCAAGGGCATGCGGAATCCGCCAGGGACCCGCACGCGCGTGTTGAAGTCCTCAAAGCCGGGCACCGTCTTCTCGATCAGATCGCGGATCCTGTCGTAGTCGGCAACCAGTTCCAGCCATGGCACCTTGCTGTCAGGCAGGGTCGCGGTGGCAATGCCCGCCACGATGGCCGGCTCGGAGCGCAGGAACTCGGACGCCGGCCCGAGCTTGCCGGCCGAGGCATGCACCATCGACATCGAATCCTCCACCGTCACCGATTGCGGCCCGGTCTCCTGCACATCCAGTTCGGTGCGGCCCAGGCAAGGCAGCACATAGGTCTCCCTGGCCACCAGCAGGTGCGTACGGTTGAGCTTGGTCCCGACATGCACGCTCAGGTCGAGCTTGCCCATGGCGGGGAAGCACTGCTCGGGATCGGGCAAGGCGACCGCGAAATTCCCGCCCAGGCAGAACAGTGCCCTGGACTTGCCATCGATCATCGCCTGCATCGCGTTGACGGCATCGTGCCCGTGTCCGGCAGGCGGGCTGAAGCCGAAGGTGTCCTCGATCCGCTGCAGGAAACCGGCGGACGGCTTCTCGGTAATGCCGACAGTGCGGTTCCCCTGGACATTGGAGTGGCCGCGCAACGGGCAGATGCCGGCGCCGGGCTTGCCGAAGTTGCCGCGCAGCATCAGCAGGTCGCACAGCAGGCGCACATTGGCCGTGCCTTCGTTGTGCTGGGTCACGCCCATGCCGTAGGTGACGATGGTGGCATTCGACTTGGCATAGGCCGCCGCCACCAGTTCCAGGTCCGCACGGGTCAGCCCACTGGTCTTTTCAATATCCGCCCATTCGGTCGACCGCAGATCGTCGGCCAGCCCCTCGAAGCCCTCGGTGTGGACCGCGATGAAGTCGTGGTCCAGCACATTGCCCTGGCGGGCTTCCAGGTCCAGCAGCGCCTTCATCACCCCCTTGATGGCGGCGGCGTCGCCACCGGCGCGGACCAGGAAGTAGGACGACGCAATCCGGGTGGAACCATAGGTGGCCATCTCCACCATGTTCTGCGGGTCGGCAAAGCGCTCGAGCGCCCGTTCGCGCAGCGGGTTGAACACCAGGATCGGCACCTTGCGGCGCGACGCCTCATGCAGCGTCCCCATCATGCGCGGGTGGTTGGTGCCCGGGTTGTGGCCGATCGAAATGATCAGCTCGCAGGTGTCAAAGTCTTCCAGCGACACCGTGCCCTTGCCGATGCCGATCGAGCGCGGCAAGCCCACGCTGGTGGGCTCGTGGCACATGTTCGAGCAGTCGGGGAAGTTGTTCGTGCCATACTCGCGCGCGAACAGCTGGTACAGGTAGGCGGCTTCGTTGGAAGCCCGGCCCGAGGTATAGAACTCGACCTGGTCGGGCGATAGCCCGCGCAGGATTTCGCCGATGCGGGCGAACGCAGCCTCCCACTCCACCGCGCGGAAGGTGTCGGTGGCGCGGTCGTAGACCAGCGGATGCGTCAGCCGGCCAAAGTCTTCGAGCTCATAGTCGGTCCGGTTCAACAGCGACGACACCGTATTGGCTGCAAAGAACTCGGGAGGCACCCGTTTGGTGGTTGCCTCCCACGTCACGGCCTTGGCGCCGTTCTCGCAGAACTGGAAGGTCGACCGGTGCTCCTTGTCGGGCCATGCGCAGCCGGGGCAATCGAAGCCGTCGGGCTGGTTGGTCCGCATCAGCGTGATCGGCGCCCTGACGGTATCCATCTGCGTGCGGATCGCCGTGGCGGTTGCCTTCAGCGCCCCCCAGCCGCCGGCGGGACCGTCGTACTTCCTGATACCGGGCACTTCGCGTCGATTGGCCATGTTTGCTCCTTGTGCCGCGCCAGGTTGCTGGTGACGGCGTTGGGGTTAGTCACGCGAACAACTCCTGCTGCCGGTTTGCTCCCCTCGCCCGCTTGCGGGAGAGGGGAGCGTGTGCCTGGGCTCGTGGTGCTGCAGATGCGCCTTCAGGAATAGAGCTTCGCCACCCGCTCCAGCGGCACCGGCTTGATCCGCGAGGCCTGCCCTGCGCAGCCGAAGGCCTCGAAGCGCAGCTTGACCACGCTTCTCGCCCCTTTCTTGGCCGCCAGCAGCGCCTTGCGCGGATCGAACTCGCTACGGTCGTCGGACAAGGACTTGCGGATCGCCCCGGTCATGGCCAGGCGGATGTCCGTGTCGATATTCACCTTGCGCACCCCCATCTTGATGCCGCGCAGGATCTCCTCGACCGGCACGCCGTAGGTCTCCTTGATGTCGCCGCCGTACTGGCGGATGATCTCCAGCCATTCCTGCGGCACCGAACTCGAGCCGTGCATCACCAGGTGGGTGTCAGGAATCTGCTCGTGGATCTCGCGGATGCGGTCCATCGCCAGGATGTCCCCGGTGGGCTTGCGCGAGAACTTGTAGGCGCCGTGGCTGGTGCCGATGGCGATCGCCAGCGCATCCACGCCGGTGCGGGCGACGAAGTCGCGCGCCTGGGCCGGGTCGGTCAGCATCATGTCGTGCGACAGCGTGCCCGCCGCGCCCACGCCGTCCTCTTCGCCGGCCTGGCCGGTTTCGAGCGAGCCCAGGCAGCCCAGTTCACCCTCCACCGACACGCCGATCGCATGCGCCATCTCGCATACGCGCCGCGTGACGTCGACGTTGTAGTCGTAGTCGGAGGGGGTCTTCATGTCTTCGCGCAGCGAGCCATCCATCATCACGCTGGTGAAGCCGGAGCGGATCGAGGCCTGGCAGATCGCCGGGCTGGAGCCGTGGTCCTGGTGCAGCACGATGGGGATGTCCGGATGGGTCTCGGCCGCGGCCAGCACCATATGGCGCAGGTAAGCCTCGCCGGCGTACTTGCGCGCGCCGGCCGAGGCCTGCAGGATGACCGGGCTGTCGGTTTCCTGGGCCGCTTCCATGATGGCGTGGATCTGTTCCAGGTTGTTGACGTTGAAGGCCGGCACGCCGTAGCCGAACTCTCCCGCGTGGTCCAGCAGCTGGCGCAAGGAAATGAGTGCCATGATGAAGCTCCTTTACTGATTGCAGAATCGGTGAGGTCGGGTTCAGGCAGCGGCGCGCTGTGCCAGCACGGCCAGCGCGGGCAGCGTCTTGCCCTCCAGGAATTCCAGGAACGCGCCCCCGCCCGTGGAGATATAGCCCACGCGATCGGCGATGCGGTACTTGGCAATCGCGGCCAGCGTGTCGCCGCCGCCGGCGATCGAGAACGCCTTCGATTCGGCGATGGCCTGGGCCAGCACCCTGGTGCCGTTGCCGAACTGGTCGAACTCGAACACGCCCACCGGACCGTTCCAGACGATGGTGCCGGCGGCCTTCAGTTGCTCGGCCAGCATCGCTGCCGTCTTCGGGCCGATGTCCAGGATCATGTCATCGTCGGCCACGTCCTTGACGTCCTTCACGGTAGCCTCGGCGGTGGCGCTGAACTCCTTGGCGCACACCACGTCGACCGGGATCGGCACCGAGGCGCTGCGGGCAGCCATGATGTCGATGATGGCTCTGGCATCGGCCAGCAGGTCAGGCTCTGCCAGCGACTTGCCGATCTTCAGGCCGGCGGCCAGCATGAAGGTATTGGCAATGCCGCCGCCGACGATCAGGTTGTCGACCTTGTCGGCCAGCGACTTCAGGATGGTCAGCTTGGTCGAGACCTTGGAGCCGGCCACGATTGCCACCAGCGGGCGCGCCGGCTGGCCCAGCGCCTTGCCCAGCGCATCGATCTCGGCGGCCAGCAGCGGGCCGGCGCAGGCAATGGGGGCGTATCTGGCGATGCCATGCGTGGTCGCCTCGGCGCGGTGGGCGGTGCCGAACGCGTCGTTGACGTATACATCGCACAGCGCCGCCATCTTCTGCGCCAGATCGTCGCTGTTCTTCTTCTCGCCCGTGTTCATGCGGCAGTTTTCCAGCAGCACCACCTGCCCGGGCGGTACCTGGAAACCGCCCTCGGTCCAGCCGGACAAGAGCGGCACCTGGCGGCCCAGCAGTTCCGACAGGCGGCGGCCCACCGGCGCCAGGCTGTGGCGCGGGTCGGGCGCTCCCTCCTGCGGCCGGCCCAGGTGCGAGGTGACCATCACCGCGGCGCCCGCCTGCAGGCAGGCCGCGATGGCAGGCACGGAAGCACGGATGCGGGTATCGTCGGTGATAGCACCCGCTGCATCCTGCGGGACGTTGAGGTCGGCGCGGATAAAGACCCGCTTGCCAGCCAGTCCACCGGCTGCAAGCAGTGCGGCCAGCGTGTGCGGCGCCGCCGCGGGTTTCGGTTGCGGGTTCGTAGCATGGGATAGGCTCATCATGGCAACCTGCTAGCGTGCGTGGGCCAGCGCCACCGCGGTATCCAGCATGCGGTTGGAGAAGCCCCATTCGTTGTCATACCAGGCCGACACCTTGACCAGCGTGCCGTTGACCTTGGTCAGGGTGGCGTCGAAGGTGGACGACGCCGGGTTGTGGTTGAAGTCCACCGAGACCAGCGGCGCGGTGTTGTAGTCCAGGATGCCCTTGAGCTCGCCTTCGGCGGCTGCCTTCAGGATGCCGTTCACTTCCTCGACGGTGGTCGGCCGCGCCGCCACGAAGGACAGGTCGACCAGCGACACATTGATGGTCGGCACGCGCACGGCAAAGCCGTCCAGCCGGCCGTCCAGCTCAGGCATCACCAGCCCGACCGCGGCGGCGGCGCCGGTCTTGGTCGGGATCATCGACATGGTGGCCGAGCGCGCCCGGCGCAGGTCTTCGTGGTAGACGTCGGTCAGCACCTGGTCGTTGGTATAGGAGTGCACGGTGGTCATCAGGCCGTTCACCACGCCCAGCTTCTCGTGCAGCGGCTTGACCAGCGGCGCCAGGCAGTTGGTGGTGCACGAGGCGTTGGAGATCACCGTGTCGGTCGCCTTCAGCACGCCGTGATTGACGCCGTAGACGATGGTGGCGTCCACGTCCTTGCCGCCGGGGGCGGAGATGATCACCTTCTTCGCGCCGCCCTTCAGGTGGGCCGATGCCTTTTCCTTGCTGGTGAAGAGCCCGGTGCATTCCATCACCACGTCCACGCCCAGCTCGCCCCACGGCAGCTCGGCCGGGTTGCGCTGCGCCAGCACGCGGATGCGGTCGCCGTTGACGCGGAAGGCATCGCCGTCGACCGAGACCTCGCCCGGGAAGCGCCCATGGACGGTGTCGTACTGGGTCAGGTGCGCATTGGTGGCCGCGTTGCCGAGGTCGTTGATGGCGACGATCTCGATATCGTGCTGCTTGCCGCCTTCATAGTGGGCGCGCAGCACATTACGGCCGATGCGTCCGTAGCCGTTGATGGCAACCTTGATAGTCATGCTGTCTCCTTTACTTGTCTTGGTATCCTTGCCGGTCGCGCTGGCGCGCCGGCGCAACATCAGGCGGCTGGGGCCAGCCGCGCCGGCGTCAGCAGCGCCGGCAACGCCTCCAGCGAATCGAGCAACGCGTCGGCGCCCAGCGCCGCGGGTCCGCCGGGGCCGGCGTAGCCATAGCGCACCAGGCAGACCGGGATGCCGGCCGCGCGCGCCGCCGCCACGTCCACCGCCGAATCCCCCACCAGCACGCCCTGCGCCGGATCGACGTCGAGCAGGTTGCAGGCGTGGCGCAGCGGTTCGGGGTCCGGTTTCATCTGCGCGATCGAGTCGCCCGCCACCAGCACTTCCAGGTACTGCGACAACCCGGTCAGCGCCAGCAGCGGCACGGCCAGCGCGCGCGGCTTGTTGGTGACGCAGGCAAGCCGGTAGCCTTGCCGCCTGAGCACCTCCAGTCCTGCCGCCACGCCCGGAAACACCGATCCGAGGCGGCCATTGGTCTCGGCATAGTGGCGGTGGAACATCGCCACGGCTTCGGCAGCCTCAACCTGCGCTGCAAGCCCTCCGGTCTCGAGCACGCGCCGCACCAGGTTGGGCACGCCGCGGCCGATGAAGCCGGCCACGGTGTCGAACGGCAATGCCGGGGTGCCGAGGTCGGCCAGCATGCGGTTGGCGGCCTCGACAATGTCGGGCGCGCTGTCGACCAGCGTGCCGTCCAGGTCGATCAGCACCGCGGTGCAGGGCATGGATACGGTAGTCATCACGCTTCCTCCAGCAGCACGCGCGCGGCCGCCGCGACATGCGCCGGGGTCAGGCCGAAGTGCTGGTACAGCGCCTCGGCCGGCGCGGATTCGCCGAAGGTGTCGATGCCCAGCGCCAGGCCCTGCTCGCCCACCACGCCGCGCCAGAACCAGGTGCCGCCCGCCTCCACGCTGACGCGCGGCAGGCCTGGTGGCAGCACGGTGTCGCGGTACGCCACGTCCTGCGCGTAGAACAGCTCCACGCAGGGCATGGACACCACGCGCGCGGCGATGCCGGCATCGGCCAGGTCCAGCGCCGCGCGCATGGCGATTTCCACCTCGGAGCCAGTGGCAATCAGCACCACGCGCGGCGCCGGCACATCGCGCAACACATAGCCGCCGCGCGCAATCTCCGCGCGCTGGGCCGGATTGCGCTCGAACGGCATCAGCGCCTGCCGCGACAGCACCAGGCAGCTCGGGCCATCCTCGCGCCGCAGCGCGGCCAGCCACGCGTACGCGGTCTCGGCGCCGTCGCAGGGACGCCAGACCTGGTTGTTGGGGATCAGCCGCAGGCTGGCGGCATGCTCCACCGGCTGGTGAGTGGGACCGTCCTCGCCGAGTCCGATCGAGTCATGGGTCAGCACGTGGACCACGCGCAGGCGCATCAGCGCCGCCATGCGGATGGCATTGCGCGAATAGTCCGAGAAGGTCATGAAGGTGCCGCCGTAGGGAATCAGCCCCCCATGCAGCGCAACGCCGTTCATCGCGGCGGCCATGCCGAACTCGCGCACGCCGTAGCTCACGTAGTTGCCATGCCCGGCATGGTTGACCCAGACCGACGCCTTGACATTGGTCAGGTTGGACCCGGTCAGGTCGGCCGAGCCGCCCAGCAGCTCGGGCAAGGCGGGCGTGAGCGCCTCCAGGCACAGCTGCGATGCCTTGCGCGTGGCGATCTTGCCTTGCAGCGGCGACGGCGCATCCAGCAATGCCATCAGCTCCGCATCGAAGCCTTCCGGCAGGCGGCCATCGGAACGGCGCAGGAATTCTTCGGCCAGTTCCGGATGTGCCGCGCGATAGCTGGCGAAGCGCGCCTCCCATTCGGCTTCGCGCGCGGCGCCTTGCGCGCGCGCGTCCCAGGCATCGGCCACGTCCTCCGGCACTGTGAAAGGCTCGGCTTCCCAGCCCAGCGCCGTGCGCATGGCGGCGATTTCCGGCGCGCCCAGCGGGGCGCCATGCACATCGTGCCCGCCGGCCTTGGCCGGCGCGCCCTTGCCGATCACGGTGCGGCAGCAGATCAGCGTGGGCCGGTCGCCCTCTGCCTTGGCCTCGTGCAGCGCAGCGTCGATGGCCTGCACATCGTGCCCGTCGACGGCGATCACATGCCAGCCGTAAGCGGCAAAGCGCTTCGGGGTGTCGTCGGCAAACCAGCCGGCGACCTCGCCGTCGATGGAGATGCCGTTGTCGTCGTACAGGCAGATCAGCTTGCCCAGCCTGAGCGTGCCCGCCAGCGAGCAGGCCTCGTGGCTGAGGCCTTCCATCAGGCAGCCATCGCCAAGGAAGACGTAGGTGTGGTGGTCGACGATGTCGAAGCCGGGCCGGTTGAAGGTGGCGGCCAGCAGCTTCTCCGCCAGCGCCATGCCGACGGCATTGGCCAGGCCCTGCCCCAGCGGCCCGGTGGTGGTTTCCACGCCCGGCGTCACGCCAAGCTCCGGATGGCCGGGCGTGGCCGCGTGCAGCTGGCGGAACTGGCGCAGCTGCGACATCGGCAGGTCGTAGCCGGTCAGGTGCAGCAGTGCGTACTGCAGCATGGAGGCATGGCCGTTGGACAGCACGAAGCGGTCACGGTCGGGCCAGGCCGGGTTGGCCGGGTTGTGGCGCAGGTGGCGCCGCCACAGGGCTTCGGCCATCTCGGCCATGCCCATGGGTGCGCCGGGGTGGCCGGACCTGGCCTGCTCCACCGCGTCGGCGGCCAGGAAGCGCAGCGCATTGGCACAGCGCGCTGCGGAGTCGATGCGTTCTGGTGCGTTCATTCAGAAGATCCTCGAGAGTCGGCGTTTCACGGTCGAGCCCTTACAGCGCGGCGCGCTTGCGGCGCTCCATCATGCGCAGCACAAAGGGCGTGAAGATCAGCTGCATGGCCAGTTCCATCTTGCCGCCGGGCACCACGATGGTGTTGGCGCGCGACATGAAGGAGTCGTGGATCATGCTGAGCAGGTACTGGAAGTCGATCCCCTTCGGGTTGGCAAAGCGGATCACCACCATGCTTTCATCGGGCGCGGGGATTTCGCGCGAGATAAAGGGGTTGGACGTATCCACGCACGGCACGCGCTGGAAGTTCACATGCGTGCGCGAGAACTGCGGGCAGATGTAGTTCACGTAGTCCGGCATGCGGCGCAGGATGGTGTCGGTCACGGCCTCGGTGGAATAGCCGCGCTGCTTCTTGTCGCGCCAGAGCTTCTGGATCCATTCCAGGTTGATGACCGGCACCACGCCGATCAGCAGGTTGGGATACTGGGCGACATTGACCGCGTCGGTGACCACCCCGCCGTGCAGGCCTTCGTAGAACAGCAGGTCGGTATCGGCCGGCAACGGCTCCCACTGGGTGAAGGTGCCGGGTTCCTGCCCGAACGGCGCGGCCTCCTCCGGGCTATGCAGGTAGTGCCGGTGCATGCCCGTGCCGGTTTCGGCGTAGGAGCGGAAGAGGCTCTCCAGCTCGGAGAACAGGTTGTTCTCCGCGCCGAAGTGGCTGAAGTTCATATTGCCGGTGCGCTCGGCCTCGGCCATCTTGACCTTCATCTCGGCGCGGTCGTAGCGGTGGAAGCTGTCGCCTTCGATCACCACTGACTTCACGCCTTCGCGGCGGAAGATGTTCTCGAAGGTACGGGTCACCGACGTGGTACCGGCGCCCGAGGAGCCGGTGATGGCGATAATGGGATAACGTTCTGACATGGCCAGGCACCTCAGGCAGACGCGCGGAACAGGCTGCGCTCGTTGAACAGGGGACTCGGAAGGTCGGGATCGGTCTGGTCGGTGTGGTAGCCCTCGATCCGTTCCACTTCATTGCGCGAGCCGAAGATCACGCCGATGCGCTGGTGCAGCGCGCCCGGCGCCACCGACATCAGCGTCTGCCGGCCCGTGCTGGCGCGCCCGCCGGCCTGCTCCATCAGGAAGGCGATCGGATTGGCCTCGTACAGCAGGCGCAGGCGGCCCGGCTTGGCGGGATCCTTGGAGTCGCGCGGGTACATGAAGACGCCGCCACGCATCAGGATGCGGTGCGCCTCGGCCACCATCGACGCGATCCAGCGCATATTGAAATCCTTGCCGCGCGGCCCGCTCTTGCCGGCCATGCACTCGGCGATATAGCGCTGCACCGGCGCTTCCCAGAAGCGGCTGTTCGACGCATTGATGGCAAATTCCTGGGTATCGGCCGGCACCCGCAGGTTGGGGTGCGTCAGGAAGAACTCGCCCAGGTTGGGGTCGAGCGTGAAGCCGTTGACGCCGTTGCCCACGGTCAGCACCAGCATGGTGGTGGGACCGTAGAGCGCGTAGCCTGCCGCCACCTGGGCGCTGCCGGGCTGCAGGAAATCCTGCTCGGTGACGCCGCTTGCACCCTCCGGGGCGCGCAGCACCGAGAAGATGCTGCCCACCGAGACATTGACGTCGATGTTGGACGAGCCGTCGAGCGGATCGAACACCAGCAGGTACTTGCCGCGCGGGTAGTGTTCCGGGATCTGGTAAGGCGCCTCCATCTCCTCCGACGCCATGCCGGCCAGGTACCCGCCCCACTCGTTGACGCGCAGGAAGGTGGTATTGCTCAGCACGTCCAGCTTCTGCTGGATTTCACCCTGCACGTTGACGGCCCCTGCTTCACCAGCTTGATTGCTGGCCTTGCCGTGCAAGCCCCCCAGCGCGCCGAAGGCAACCGCGCGCGCAATTTCCTTGCAGGCCATGGCGACGTTGAGGATCAGGCCGTTGAAGCCGCCGCTGGCATCCGGATAGCGGCGGCGTTCCTCGATCAGGAACTGCGTCAGGGTCATCCTTTGGACTTCAGGCATGACAGGTCTCCTATAGATTGGCTATGTGTTCTTGTGTGGTGCCGGTGCGTGCGGGCTACGTGATCGTGGCGGCCTCGCGCAAGCGGTGCAGGATGCTCGAGTAGCCGCCGTCGGCATCGGGCGCGCCGAACACGGCGCTGCCGGCGACGAAGGTGTCGGCGCCCGCGCGCGCGATCGCGGCAATGTTGTCGGCCTTGACGCCGCCGTCGATCTCCAGCCAGACCGGCCGCCCGCCGGCTTCCACCTGCCGGTCGATGCGCGCGCGTGCCTGGCGCACCTTGTCCAGCACGCCCGGAATGAAGGCCTGGCCGCCAAAGCCCGGGTTCACGCTCATCAGCAGCACCAGGTCGAGCTGGTCCAGCGTATGGTCCAGCCAGCCCAGCGGCGTGGCCGGGTTGAGCACCAGGCCGGCCTTGCAGCCGTGGTCGCGGATCAGGCCGATGGTGCGGTCGACATGGCGGCTCGCCTCCGGGTGGAAGCTGATGATGTTGGCGCCGGCCTTGGCAAACAGCGGGATCAACGCATCGACCGGTTCCACCATCAGGTGCACGTCGATGGGGATGGAGACCAGCGGCCGGATCGCCTCGCACACCAGCGGGCCGATGGTCAGGTTGGGCACATAGTGGTTGTCCATCACATCGAAGTGCACCAGGTCCGCGCCGCCGGCCTCGATCGCGCACACCTCTTCGCCCAGGCGCGCGAAATCGGCCGACAGGATGGACGGCGCCAGCCGGATGCCGCGCTGGCTGCCATGGCCGGTGTTGGGTTCAGTGGCATGCATGTCAGGTCGCCTCGATCAGGGTGCCGTGGTGCCAGGCGCGCAACGCGGCAAGGTCGGCCCAGCGGTTTGCCGCGCCGGGCACGTGCTGGGGCATGGGCTCGCCGGGATCGCCAAGATGCGGCAGCACCAGCAGCGCGCCCTCGAAGGAGTCCTGCGCGCTGAATGCGGTGGGCGTGACCACGGTGGGGATGCCGGCCGCCCGGGCGGCGCGCAGGCCGTTCGCCGAGTCCTCGACCGCCAGGCAGTCACCGCCTTCCAGGCCGAGCCGCTCCAGCACCGCCAGATAGACATCGGGCGCCGGCTTCTTGATGGGCGTGGTACCGGCGTCGCCAATGGCGGCAAAGCGACGGCGCCAGTCCGCGCCAAGCGGCGCCTGCAGCAGCGCGTCGAGGTTGGCCGGCGTGGTGGTGGTGGCAATCGCGAGCGGCAGCCCGGCCTCGCCGGCCTCGGCGATCAGGCGGGCAATGCCCGGGCGCAGCGGCAGGCCGCCCGCCCCGACGCGCTCGGCATAGTGGCGGGTCTTGATGGCGTGCACGGCGTCGATGGTTTCCTTCACCTTGCAGCCACGGGCCTCTTCCGGGTCGACCATGCGCCAGTAATGCATCAGGCGCTCCTTGCCGCCGGCCACCTTGAGCAGGCGCGTGTAGAGCGGCGCGTCCCAGTGCCAGTCCAGGCCGACCTCGGCAAAGGCGGCATTGAAGGCTTGCAGGTGGGCGCTCTCGGTATCGGCCAGCGTGCCGTCGACATCGAAAATCAGGGCTTGCATGGCTTACTCCTTGGCCGGCGTCTGCGCGTCCGGCGCGGCCTTCGAAAACACGCGGCTGGCAAGCAGGTCAGACGCCGTGATGGTGGTCAGGGTATGGTCGTCGACGACCGTGCCGGCATCGTCCAGCAGGCGCGAGGCATGGCGCAGCCGCGCGCGGTCCAGCGCATTGCGCACGCTGCGGGCATTGGCAAAGTGCGGCTGTGCCATGCGCCGGGCCAGGTAGTCGGCAAACACGGCCCGGCTTTCGTCGTCGAAGCGGTATTGCATCTCGGACAGCATCAGGTCGGCGATCTGGCGCAGTTCGTCGAGCTGGTAGTCGGGGAAATCGACATGGTGGGCAACGCGCGAGGACATGCCCGGGTTGGACTCGAAGAAACGGTCCATGCGGTCCTTGTAGCCGGCCAGGATCACCACCAGGTCGTCGCGGTTGTTCTCCATCACCTGCAGCAGGATCTCGATGGCTTCCTGGCCGTAGTCGCGCTCGTTCTCCGGGCGGTAGAGGTAGTAGGCCTCATCGATGAAGAGCACCCCGCCCATGGCCTTCTTCAGGATCTCCTTGGTCTTGGGCGCGGTGTGGCCGATGTACTGGCCGACCAGGTCGTCGCGGGTCACCGCCACCAGGTGGCCGCGGCGCACGTAGCCCAGCTGGTGCAGGATCTGCGCCATGCGCATGGCCACGGTGGTCTTGCCGGTGCCGGGATTGCCGGTGAAGCACATATGCAGGCTGGGCGCACCGGCGCTGAAGCCGCGCGCGGCGCGCAGCTTGTCCACCAGCAGCAAGGCGGCGATATCGCGGATGCGCGCTTTCACCGGCTTCAGCCCGATCAGCTCGCGGTCAAGCTGGGCCAGCAGCTCGGTGATGCCCGAGCTGGCCAGCGACTCGGCCAGCGATCCGGCCGGAGCGGCTGGCGGCTGCAGCGGTGCGGTCGTTTCAGGTGCGGACATGGCAGGCTCCGTGAGGATCATTCGAGCATCCGGCTCGAAAGATTCGAGGCGCAGCTCCCCCCGGTGCGCGGCCTTGCGGCGGCGCAACCGTGGGATTGCACAGTCAGGAAATCGCCGGCGGCAGCGCCAGGGGGGGGCGGCGCGGGCTCAGCCGGTGCCGCTCAGTAGCGGCTGCCCTCGGGGCGTGCCTGCACGGCGTAGCTCTCGATCGAGTAGCGCATGGTGCGGCCGGGCTCTTCCTGGCGCACCAGGCGGAAGCCGGGCTCGTCCGCAGGACGGTTGACGATGAACGACATCACCACCGACTCCACCGTATGCGTCGAGTCGAAGGCCGTGACGCGGATGTAGTGGTTGGGGAAGGTGCTGCGCGCGTTGTTGATCTCCAGCAGGATGCCGGCGGCATCGCGCAGGTCGAACATCGGCAGGCCGAACATCTCCCAGTAGGTATTGCGCGGATGCGGGTCGTCGGTGTACTCGATGCCGACCGCCCAGCCCTGGTTCAGGCAGTATTCAAGCTGGCTGGTGATCTGCGCGTCGGTGAGGTCGGGCAGGAAGGAGAAAGTGCCTTGAGTAATACGCATGATGTCCTCTCGTTCTTTGGGTTCGCTCGTCGTGCTGTGATGGCGTCTCGCCGGGCTCAGGCCACCGACGCGGTGGGCGCGAAGTCCGAGGTGTCGGTCGGCGTGTAGTTGAAGCTGATGTCGCCCCAGGTATCGAGCGCAGCCCGCAGCGGTCCGCACCAGCGCGCGGCATCGCGCAGGATCTCCGGCCCTTCGTTGAGGATGTCGCGGCCTTCGTTGCGCGCCAGCACCATCGCTTCGAGCGCAACGCGGTTGGCGGTGGCGCCGGCCTGGATACCTTGCGGGTGGCCGATGGTGCCGCCGCCGAACTGCAGCACCACGTCGTCGCCAAAGAGGTGGATCAGCTGGTGCATCTGGCCGGCGTGGATGCCGCCCGAGGCCACCGGCATCACCTTGCGCAGCGAAGCCCAGTCCTGGTCAAAGAACAGCCCGCGCGACAGGTCGGTATGGGTGTAGGCATCGCGGCAGACGTTGTAGTAGCCCTGCACGGTCAGCGGATCGCCTTCCAGCTTGCCCACCGCGGTGCCGGTGTGCATGTGGTCGACACCGGCCAGGCGCAGCCATTTGGCAATCACGCGGAACGACACGCCGTGGTTCTTCTGCCGGGTGTAGGTGCCATGGCCCGCGCGGTGCAGGTGCAGGATCATGTCGTTCTGGCGGCACCAGTTGCTCATGGACTGGATACAGGTCCAGCCGACGATCAGGTCGATCATGATGATGACCGAGCCCAGCGACTTGGCGAACTCGGCACGCCGGTACATCTCTTCCATGGTGCCGGCGGTCACGTTGAGGTAGCTGCCCTTGACCTCGCCGGTGGCGGCCGAGGCCTTGTTGACCGCGTCCATCACGAACAGGAAGCGGTCGCGCCAGTGCATGAAGGGCTGCGAGTTGATGTTCTCGTCATCCTTCATGAAGTCCAGCCCGCCCTTCAGGCCCTCGTACACCACGCGGCCGTAGTTGCGGCCCGACAGGCCCAGCTTGGGCTTGGTTGTGGCGCCCAGCAGCGGGCGGCCGAACTTGTCCAGGCGCTCGCGCTCGACGATGATGCCGGTGGACGGGCCAGCGAAGGTCTTCACATAGGCCACCGGGAAGCGCATGTCCTCCAGGCGCGCCGCCTTGATCGGCTTGAAGCTGAAGACGTTGCCGATGATCGACGCGGTCAGGTTGGCGATCGAGCCTTCCTCGAACAGCGACAGGTCATAGGCCACGTAGCAGAAGAACTGCTCGGGGTTGTTGGGCACCGGATCGACCCGGTAGGCCTTGGCGCGGTACATGTCGCAGGCGGTCAGGCGGTCGGTCCACACCACCGTCCAGGTGGCGGTGGAGGATTCGCCGGCCACCGCGGCGGCGGCCTCGACCGGATCCACGCCGTCCTGCGGCGTGATGCGGAACAGCGCCAGCAGGTCGGTATCCTTGGGCTCGTAGTCGCCGTCCCAGTACCCCATTTCCTTGTACTTCATGACGCCGGCGTCGTAGCGCTTGCGCGGCTTGGCTTGGACCGATTCAGGTGCGTTCATGCTTGTCTCCTTGCGTGGTTGAGCGTCTTGGCTGCTGCGTTGATGCAAAGATATAAGCCCACCCACATAAGGTAAATTCAGATATTCTTAGCCCCTGTATAAGCAATCCCTTAAGTGCGGATCAAACTGCACATCACGGGACCATCCAAAGCCGCCCCCAACCGCCCATGTCGTCCTTCCTGCGCGCCCTCACCCTTCGCCAGTTGCAGATCTTCGTCACCGTGGCCAGGCACGCCAGCTTCGTGCGCGCGGCCGAGGAACTGCACCTGACCCAGCCTGCGGTCTCGATGCAGGTCAAGCAGCTTGAATCCGTGGTCGGCATGGCGCTGTTCGAGCGGGTCAAGGGGCAGCTCACGCTGACCGAGCCCGGCGACCGCCTGCTGCACCATGCGTCCCGGATCCTCGGCGAGGTCAAGGACGCCGAGGAAGGCTTGCAGGCGGTCAAGGACGTCGAGCAGGGCTCGATCACGATCGGGCTGATCAGCACGTCGAAGTATTTCGCCCCCAAGTTGCTGGCCGGCTTTACGGCTCTACATCCGGGCGTGGACCTGCGCATCGCCGAAGGGAACCGCGAGACGCTGCTGCGGCTATTGCAGGACAACGCCATCGACCTCGCGCTGATGGGCCGCCCGCCGCGCGAACTGGATGCGGTGTCGGAACCCATCGCCGCGCATCCGCACGTGCTGGTGGCCTCGCCGCGTCACCCGCTACACGATGCAAAGGGGTTCGACCTGCAGGAACTGCGTCACGAGACCTTCCTGCTGCGCGAACCGGGTTCCGGCACCCGCACCGTGGCGGAGTACATGTTCCGGGACCACCTGTTCACGCCGGCCAAGGTGATCACCCTGGGCAGCAACGAGACCATCAAGCAGGCCGTGATGGCCGGCATGGGCATCAGCCTGTTGTCGCTGCACACGCTGGGACTGGAGCTGCGCACCGGCGAGATCGCGCTGCTGGACGTGGCCGGCACGCCGATCGAGCGCATCTGGCATGTCGCGCACATGTCCAGCAAGCGCTTGTCGCCGGCCAGCGAGAGCTGCCGCGCCTATCTGCTGGAGCACACGGCGGAGTTTCTGGGGAAGGAATATGGGGGGCTGATGCCGGGGCGGCGGGTGGCGTGAGGTGGTCCCCGCCGGATTTTCCGCATTGCCCTCGAATAACGCCGACGGGACCTCAGGGTAAGCCAGTCGACATTGATGGAGCTATGCGCCAGACCTGAACGTGGCGTTATTCAGGTCTGGCGGCAAGCAATGGCGCTTCAGAACTTCAGATAGCCGTTCAACCAGACCGCCGAAAGCAACCACCAGCTGCGGGCATTGTCCCGGCAGATAACGTCTCGGTCCGGCACTGATCGCTACTCAATCCACCGCTTGATGGCATCGGCCATGACGTTCGCCGAAATTCCATAGCGATCGTGCAATGTGGGCAGCGCCCCGGCATCCAGGAACGCATCCGGCAATCCCACCTGCCGAAACGGCACAGGGATGCCAGCTTGCATCAGCGTCGTCGCGACCGCTTCCCCGAGGCCGCCGATTACGGTGTGATTCTCGGCGACCACCACCAGGCGCCCTTTTCGCCTGGCCTCGCGCAGGATGGTCTCGGTGTCCAGCGGCTTGATCGTCGGCACGTGCAGCACCGCCACGCCGATGCGGTCGGCCTCCAGCGCCCTGGCCACCTCCAGCGCGCGCATGGTCATGATGCCCGACGAGATCACCAGCACTTCGGCGCCGTCGCGCAGCAGCTTGGCCTTGCCCAGCTCGAACTTGTAGTCGTACTCGTCAAGCACGACCGGGACATTGCCGCGCAGCAGGCGCGCGTACACCGGGCCGTTGTGGGCGGCAATGGCCGGCACCATCTGCTCGATGTCGATGGCATCGCACGGGTCGATCACGGTCATGTTGGGCATGGCGCGCATCAGCGCCAGGTCTTCCGCGGCCTGGTGGCTGGGGCCGTAGCCGGTGGTCAGGCCGGGCAACGCGCAGACGATCTTCACGTCGAGGTTGTCCTCGGCGATCGCCTGGTGCATGAAATCATAGGCGCGCCGCGTCGCAAACACTGCATAGGTGGTGACGAAGGGCTGCGCGCCCTCATGGGCGAAGCCGGCGGCGGCGCCCATCAGCAGCTGCTCGGCCATGCCCATCTGGTAATAGCGCTCCGGGAAGGCCTGGGCAAAGAGATGCAAGTCGGTGTATTTGCCCAGGTCGGCCGTCATGCCGATCACGTCCTGCTTGTGCCGGCCCAGTTCTACCAGCGCGTGGCCGAACGGGGCCGATCTGGTCGCCTGTCCTTCCCCGGCGATGGAGGCGATCATCGCCGAGGTCTTCAGCTTCGGCTTGGCGTTGGTGGTTGCGTTGGTCTTGCTCATGCTTGTCTCCCGGCTTCCAGGGCCTGCAGTGCGAGTTGCCATTCGTGGGCATCCACGCGGATAAAGTGGTTCTTCTCGCGCTGTTCGAGAAACGGCACGCCGCATCCCATGCGCGTATCGCAGATGATCATGCGCGGCTGCGCGCCGCGGTGCTCGCGCGCCGCGCGCAAGGCAGCGGCCACGGCGTCGATGTCGTTGCCGTCCACGCGCTGGGTGAACCAGCCGAAGGCTTCCAGCTTGGGGACCAGGGGCTCGAACGCCATGATCTGGGTGGAGGGCCCGTCAGCCTGCTGGTTGTTGACATCGACCACGGCGATCAGGTTGTCCAGCTTCCAGTGGGCGGCGGACAGAATGCCTTCCCAGATCGCACCTTCATCCAGCTCGCCGTCAGAGAACAGGGTGTAGACGAAATTGTCCGAGCCCTTGCGCTTAAGCCCCAGGCAGCGGCCCACCGCAATGGTCAGGCCCTGCCCCAGCGAGCCGCCGGACATCTCCATGCCGGGCGTGTAGCTGGCCATGCCCGACATCGGCAGGCGGCTGTCGTCGCTGCCGTACGTCTCCAGCTCTTCGGCAGGCAGGATGCCGGCTTCCAGCAGCGCTGCGTACAGCGCGATGGCGTAATGGCCGTTGGACAGCAGGAAGCGATCGCGCCCTTCCCATTCGGGGTCTTCGGGGCGGTAGCGCATGGCGTCGAAGTAAGCCACGGCGAGCACGTCGGCGATGTCGAGTGCCTGGCCGATGTAGCCCTGGCCCTGCACTTCGCCCATCAGCAAGGCGTTGCGGCGGATGCGGTAAGCGCGTTCCCGCAAGGACACGGCCTTGTCGGTGGTTTGGTGTTGCATGGTGTCTCCTGCAAGCAATGGATCGGAATTCAGGGAAAGGGGTATCAGCGGTTCACGCTCCTGGCCGGGACCAGGAACACCAGCATGGCGCCGAACACCACGGTGGCCGAGATAAACACCAGCCCGGCGGTGGACTTGCCGGTCAGGTCGTTGAGCCAGCCCACGATGGCGGGCGAGAAGAAACCGGCCAGGTTGGCGACGCAGTTGACTGCGGCAATCCCGGCTGCGGCGGACATGCCGCCCAGCAGCGCGGTAGGCAACGCCCAGAACTGCGAGGACGAGGCCAGGATGCCGGCCGCGGCGATGCACAGGCACACCAGCGATGCGCTGACACTGCCCAGCATCGGCAGGATGGCGAACCCGGCGGCGGCAGTGACCATCGGCACGATCAGGTGGAAGCGGCGCTCGCGGCGGCGGTCGGCGCTCATGCCGACCAGCGGCAGCGCCACGATGGCGCACAGGTACGGCAGCGCGGTGTAGATGCCCACCCACAGCGGATCGGCCACGCCGGCCTTGCGAATGATGGTGGGCAGCCAGAAGGTCAGGCCGTACTGGCCCAGCACCACGCAGAAGTAGATCCCGGCCATCAGCCACAGCCGACGGTCGCTCATGAAGGACCGGATCGACATGTGTTCCATCTTCTGCGCGTTGTCGCCTTCGATATTGCGCCTAAGCAGCGCCTTCTCGGCGTCGGTGAGCCAGTGCGCCTGGTCGATGCCGTTGTCCAGATAGAACAGGATGGCCACGCCCAGGAACAGCGACGGCAGCGCCTCGATCAGGAACAGCCATTTCCAGCCGGCCAGGTCGCCCACGCCGTGGAAGGCATGCATGATGTAGCCCGACAGCGGCCCGCCCACGATGCCCGCCAGCGGGATCGCCATGAAGAACAGGGACAAGGCCTTGGCGCGGCGCTCCGACGGGAACCAGTAGGTCATGTACAGGATCACGCCAGGCGCAAAACCGGCTTCGGCCACGCCCAGCAGAAAGCGCAACACGTAGAACTGGGTCGGCGTGGTGACAAAGGCAAAGCAGGCCGAGATCACCGCCCAGGTCAGCATAATGCGCGCCAGCCAGCGCTTGGCACCGACCTTGTGGAGGATGACGTTGCTCGGCACTTCAAAGATGAAATAGCCAAGGAAGAAGATGCCGGCGCCCAGGCCGTAGATGGTCTCGCTGAACCGCAGATCGCTGAGCATCTGCAGCTTGGCAAAGCCGACATTGACCCGGTCCAGGTAGGCGCCCAGGTAGCACAGCATCAGGAACGGGATCAGCCGCTTCACCACCTTGGCGTAGGTGCGGGTCTCGAAGGTGGCGGAATCGGCGTGCAGCGTCGCTTCGCCGCCCATGGGCGAAGCCGCGTATTTGGTCTTCATCGGTTGTCTCCTGCCTGGTGGCGCCGCCCCGCGGTGCACCGGCTGTCAGATGTTCCGCCTCTGCGGGCGGCCTGAATTCAGTCCACTGAATCAGTGAAATCGGTCGGTGCCTGCCATGTCAATGACTAGTGGATCAGCATGCCCCCGTTGACGTCGAGCGTGATGCCGGTCAGGTAGGCGGACATGTCGCTGGCCAGGTACACGCAGGCATTGGCCACGTCGGCGGCATTGCCCAGGCGGCCCAGCGGGATGCCCTTGATGATGCCGGCGCGCATCTCGGGGGTGAGCTTGTCGCCGGTGATATCGGTCTGGATCAGGCCCGGCGTGATCGCGTTGACGCGGATGCCGTCCGGCCCGAACTCGCGTGCCATGGCGCGCGCCAGCCCCAGCACGCCGGCCTTGGCGGCGCTGTAGTGCGGACCGCCGAAGATGCCTCCGCCGCGCTGCGCGGACACCGACGACATGCAGACGATGCTTCCGCGCTTCTGTTCGCGCATCTGCGGCAGCACGGCCTGCGACATGTACAGGGTGCCGCGCAGGTTCACGTCCAGCACGGCGTCGTAGTTGGCGGCCTGGATATCCAGCGTGCGCACTGGCTGGGTGATGCCGGCATTGTTGACGAGCGCATCGATGCGCCCGTAGCGCTGCAGCACGGCCTGGACCGCGCGCTCGCAGGCGGCCTTGTCCGTCACATCGCAGGCCAGCCCGAGATGCTGGTCGCCCAGCTCGCCGGCGGCGGCCTGGGCATCTTCCAGGCGGAGGTCCAGGATGACCACGGCGGCGCCCTGGGCGGCGAACGCCTTGGCGGTGGCTTTGCCGATGCCGCGTGGGGAGGCGGCCCCCGTGATGATGACTACATTGTTCTCGACCAGCATCTTTGTCTCCTTTGACATTGGGTCGAGTTTTGCCCCTGGCGGCGTTCCGATCAACGCGGTCTGCCTCAGGTATTGCTGAGAAATTTTCAGGGAATGGCGGGAGGCGCTTCAGGTCAGGCGCCGCTGGCGGCACTTTCCTGCCCCGCATTGTCGCCTGTGGCCCTCAGCCAGGCGCCGGCAGCTGGCGCTCCATCCAGGCCAGGAAGCGCGCCACGCGCGGCAGGTCGGCGTTCTGCGCGGGATAGACGAGATGGTGACTGCCAACCTCGATGGCATGGGAGTCGTCGAACACGGGTACAAGGGAACCCTTACCGATCAGAACCGACGCCAGCAGCGTGCTTTCCAGCGCCACCCCAAGCCCCAGTGCCGCTGTCTCGAGCGACATATACGAGCGGTCGAAGGTGAAATCGAACGTCTTGTGGGCGGCCGGGATGCCGAATCTGGCAAACCATTGCTGCCATTGGACCAGCGGGGTCTCCGAATAGATGAGGCGGTGCGCGAGCAAATCGGCCGGTGACGTTATCGGATGCTTTTCAAGGTAGGCCGGCGAGGCGAGCGGCGCTATGGTTTCCCGGCGCAGGGTTTTGACCTGGATATCGCGCCAATGTGCGTAACCGTGGCGGATGTCCACATCGTAGTACCCGCTCGTAAAAGAAACGTCCTCATAGGAGCAGGACAGATTCAACTGGATATCGCCATTGTCTGCCTGGAACGATTCCAGTCGCGGCAACAGCCACATCAGCCCGAAGCTGGGGCTCGAATGGACCCGGAGGATCTCGACGTTCGCCGGGCTGGAAGCGCGCTCGGTCGCGCGATTCAGGTCAGCAAGCACACCCGTGATGTCCCTGAGGTACTGCTCACCCACAGGGGTCAGGACCAGTCCACGTCCCTGCCGGAAGAAGAGGGCCTGGCCGAGCGCATCCTCCAGATTGCCGATCTGGTGGCTGACAGCGGATGCCGTCAAGCCCAATTCCTCCGATGCCCGGCTGACGCTCTTTGTTCTGGCAACGCTCTCGAAGGCGATGATTGCCTTCACCGGTGGAATCCGCATGGCTGGGGGAATGGCTGGTGGATCGGGCCAGAATTGCCCAGTCCGATCCCGGTCATGAACATTCGGGAATTCTACTTCGACTCGATGTAGAGGCATCACCGAAACAACGGTGATCGGGCGTAGCAACCTGAAACTTGCTAATGGTGGCCGCATCACGCGGCCAAGTTCACGCGTTTAGGAGCTCGCAATGCAAAAAAACGAACCACGTCGAAACATGAAACCATGCTGGCCGCCAATCCAGCAGACTGCCTCGAATCGCTCGAGCACATCAGCGCCAGCCTTAGTTGCGTCCTGTCCCTGCTGGAAGTGGAAAGCGAACGTTCCGAAGCATGCCACGGCATTCACTGCCTGGTGGTCATGATCAAGTTGAAGCTTGATCGGACTGCTGCGGAGCATTTCCCCTTGGACTGAGGCGGATGTCTGGCGCGGCCGCTACGAGGGCAGCCTTGATGGCGATTGGTCATACTGGAGAATGAAGGATAACCGCGGCTTCGGCTGCGGTTGTTTACTTTGAACGCCTGATACAAGGTTGGGCTGGCTGGACCGTCGCTTGTCGGTTGCGGATTCAACCGGCCAACCTTGTTATTGCCTTACATCATTGGCAGCTGCCGCACCGACTTGCCGGTGAGCTGGGCGACGGCATGTGCCACGGCCGGCCCGATCGGCGGCACGGCAATTTCACCGACGCCGCTGGGCTCAGCCGTGCTGGGCACGATGTGGGTTTCGATCACCGGTGCCTCAGCCATCTTCAGCATCGGATAGTCGGGGAAGTTGCTCTGCACGACCTGCCCGTCCTTGATCTGGACCTGGCCGTACAGCGCCGCAGTCAGCCCGAAGATAATCCCGCTTTCCATCTGCTGCGCAACGATGTCCGGATTCACCACCGTGCCGCAGTCCACGGCGCAGACAACGCGATGCACGCGCGGCTTTCCGTCCTTGAGCGACACCTCTGCCACCTGTGCCACCACCGAGCCGAACGAGTTGTGCAGCGCGAGCCCGCGCGCACGCGGCGCGCCGTCCGCAGCCGGTGCCGGCGGCTGGTTCCAACCTGCCGCCTGCGCTAAGGTGTCGAGCACCTTCAGCTCACGCGGGTGCGCCTTGAGCAAGTCGCGCCGCATCGCTAGCGGATCGAGTCTGGCGGCCGCTGCCACGTCGTTCAGAAAACCTTCCAGGAAGAAGCCGTTGCAGGAGTGACCGACGCTGCGCCAGAATCCGATCGGTACCGGCAAATCGACCACCACGTGCGCAATGTGCTCGTGCTCGATCTCGTATGGCAGGTCGAACAGGCCCTCGGCGGTATAGCGGTCGATGCCGAGCGACGGCGCGCCAAACAGGCGCTCCAGCTCGCCGGCCAGGATCGACTGCCCGGCACTGCGCGAGGCGATGGCCGTCACCCTGCCATTCTCGACGCGCGCCTTCAGCCGTGCGATGGCCTGCGGACGATAGAAGTCGTGGCGAATGTCGTCCTCACGCGACCAGATCACCTGTACCGGGCGGCCCTCGGTCCTGGTGGCGATCGACACGGCCTGGCCGATGAAATCCGACTCCAGTCGCCGTCCGAAGCCGCCGCCAATGAGCGGGATGTCGATATGCACCTGGTCCCGGCTCACACCTGCCGTGCGCGCCGCGACCAGTTGCGCAAGCGTTGCCACCTGGGTGGGCGCCCAGAGTTGCACGCGATCCCTGGTCACCCGCGCCGTGCAGTTGATCGGCTCCATGGCGGCATGCGCCAGGTACGGCACACTGTATTCGGCCTCGACGATGGTTGCGCCGCCCGTCTTGTCAAAGGCCTTCAGGCCATCGCCCATCGAACGGTACGTGAAACCGCCCTTGTCGCTGTCGAGCGCGCTGACGAGCTGCTGCCGGATGCCGGCGGAATCGAGCGTGGCATGCGGCCCGTTGTCCCAGACCGGTTCGAGCGTCGCCAGGGCCTGCCGTGCCTGCCAGTAGTGGTCGGCCACCACGGCCACGCCCGGTGCGCCGCCTGCCGAGCCCTCGAACGGCACGACATAGCGCACGCCGGCCATGGCAAGCGCCGCCTTCGACTGGAAGGTCTTGAGTTTGCCGCCAAACACCGGGCACATGACGACCGCCGCGTACAACATGCCGGGCGGCCGCGCATCGATGGCAAAGCGTGCGCTGCCATCCGTCTTGCTGGCGATGTCGTTGCGCGGTGCAGGCTTGCCAATCAGCTGGTATTGCGAAGCCGGCTTGAGTGTGACGTTCGATGGCGGCGCAATGTCGCGCGCCTTCCGCGCGACCGCGGAGAAAGGCATCTGCTTGCCGCCCGGGCCAATGAGCTGGCCTTCCCGCACCGTCACCTGTGCCGCCTGCACGCCCCATTCGCGCGCAGCAGCTTCCACCAAGGCGGTGCGCGCGGTCGCGGCGGCCTCGCGCACTGGCTGCCAGCCGTCGGCCACGCTGCTGCTGGCGCCGGTGATGATAAGGCCGATCTCTCGCGCGCTCTTGGCCATGATCCAGTGCAGCGCGCGCGCCCAGGTCTTGTCGGCATCGTCAGGATGCAGCGGCAGCGAGCTGTCGCCCATGGTGACGACATTGCCATAGATTCGTTCAATGGGCGACGACTCGATGCTCACCCTTGCCAGCGGAATATCGAGTTCCTCGGCAGCCAGCATCGACAGCGCGGTGTGGATGCCCTGCCCCATCTCCACTCGCGGCATGGCGAGGATGACATTGTCTTCCGGCGTGATCTTGATCCAGCCGTTCAGGGCAATCTGGCCGGTCGCTTCAGGAAACGCCGCAGGATCGCCAAGCCGGCTGCGAGGGGGCATCACGCCCCAGCCGACCACCAGCGCACCGCCAAGCCCTAGCGCCCCAAGCAGAAACCGGCGCCGTCCGCGGCGCGGGGTGGTTGCCTTGGCGCTCATGCGCGCCCCTCGCGCAGCGCCTTCGCTGCACGCATGATGGCGGTACGCACGCGCGGATACGTGCCGCAGCGGCACAGGTTGGTGATGGCGGCATCGATGTCGGCATCACTCGGGTCTGGCTGTCGGGCCAGCAGGTCCGCCGCCGCCATCAGCATGCCTGACTGGCAGTAGCCGCATTGCGGCACCTGTTCGTCAATCCAGGCCTGCTGCAGCGCGTGGCGCTGGCCCGGCGCGTCGGCCAGCCCTTCGATCGTGGTGATGCGCTTGCCGGCCACCGCCGCGACGGGCAAGACGCAGGACCGCACCGCCGCGCCATCCAGATGCACGGTACACGCGCCGCAAGCCGCGACGCCGCAGCCAAACTTCGTGCCCGTCAGGTTCAAATGGTCCCGCAGCACCCACAGCAAGGGGGTGGCCGGATCGCAATCGACGCTGACCGGCTGGCGGTTGACGTCCAGATTCATGTGTTATCTCCTTGCCCTTACCGAAATTCGTGCTGGCTTGTCACGTATGCCAGGCGCTTTGGCCGCGCTGTGCACAGACCATGCCAGCCAGTGCCTGAGGCAAGCCGATTAACGGCCGGCAGCCAGCACTTTAAGATTAAACTCAACTTGAAGGTCAAGCATCCAGATGCGGATAGTTCAGATTGGACTCATTCCGATCACCTTGTGGATCCCAACGCGGATACTGAAGGGATCGGGACCGAAGTAGACCGACTCATTGGGAGACACGTGCGCCAGTGGTTTCCGGCGCTGCCCAGCACGTTCCGGCATCAGCTCGCTGCGGGGCGACGGGTCTTGCCCCGAACTGGCACGACGGCCCCTTCTTCGCGGAGGCGGTCCAGCACCCACTTCGTCCTGTCAGAGCACGGCATATCCGCAGGCCGGTTTTCGATGTTTCGGATGGCGGCGAGCAAATGGGTCTTGTTTTGTTTGAGGCGCTTCTGCATGTCCTCGATTTCTGCGACTTTCCGCTTGAGGGCATCCAGTAGCTCATCGTGCTGCCAGTTCCCCGAACCGAGCGGTAGCAGATGGCGGATCTGATCGAGCGAGAACCCCGCGCTCTGCGCGCTGGCGATGATTTCCAGAATCCATACCGCCTCCGGCGGGTAGTCGCGATAGCCATTCGCCTGGCGCTCGACCGCCAGGATCAATCCGGCCGCCTCGTAAAAGCGAATGCGGGAGGCCGTCAGACCGCTGAGCCTAGCCAGTTCTCCAATTCTCATACGGCACCTAAGAAAGCATTGACATTAAGGTTCACTTTAATCCTACAGTGAATCTCGGCCCGGCAAGGCAGGCCGACCTGGCTAGCGTGGTGGCCCCGGCCACATTCCCTCCCCCTCATCTACCTATCTGGAAAGGAGCAGGACTCGACCTCCGCGCAGCAAATATCAGCGCGCACATCGCCGATTGCAGGCTTATGCATTACACAGGAGAAGCAAAAATGGCATACGTGACAACAAAGGATGGCGTTGAGATCTTCTACAAGGACTGGGGTCCACGTGACGCACAGGTTATCTTCTTTCATCACGGTTGGCCGCTCAGCGCTGACGACTGGGATGCCCAGATGCTTTTTTTTCTGGCGCACGGCTATCGGGTTGTCGCCCATGACCGTCGCGGCCATGGACGATCCAGCCAGGTCTGGGACGGCCATGACATGGACCACTATGCCGATGATGTTGCGGCAGTCGTAAACCACCTCGGCGTGCAGAAGGCAGTCCATGTCGGGCATTCCACGGGCGGTGGCGAGGTCATTCATTACGTCGCGCGTCTTGGGGAGGACCGCGTCGCCAAGGCGGTACTCATCAGCGCCGTTCCGCCGCTGATGGTGAAGACCGAGAGCAATCCGGGAGGTCTCCCCAAGGATGTCTTCGATGGCCTCCAGGCCCAGCTCGCGGCAAATCGTGCACAGTTTTATTACGACATCCCCGCGGGCCCTTTCTACGGCTATAACCGCCCTGACGCGAAACCGTCGGAAGGCGTCATCTGGAATTGGTGGCGGCAGGGAATGATGGGCAGCGCCAAGGCCCACTATGACGGCATCGTCGCCTTCTCGCAGACCGACTTCACCGAAGACCTGAAGAGCGCAACGATTCCCGTTCTGGTGATGCATGGCGACGACGATCAGATTGTCCCTTATGCAAACTCGGGGCTCTTGTCGGCAAAGCTGCTCAGGAACGGCACCCTGAAGACCTATCCGGGTTTCCCACACGGGATGCCAACTTCGAACGCCGAAACGATTAACGCCGAGCTCCTCGCGTTCGTGCGAGGCTAACAGCCACAGGTGCCGGACGAATAGCTTTCTGGCACCTGGCTGTCCCCTCGCGATGCCATTCAGGTCGCTCGAGCGCGCGGCAGTGAAGAAGAAGGAAATCGCAGTCCTGCTCGCCACGTTTTGTGGCGAGCCTTTTTCGTTTAACAGGTCCCGTCAGCGCTAAAAAATGCCACGGACTGCAATTGCCGCCGTTCGGCGTCCATGTCTCGCTGCCATGCATGGCGCCACTCATACATCACCTCACAAAGGGTCTTGACATTAAAGTTGACTTCAACCTTAAAGTCGAGCCACGATCAAACGAGGTGACCCCATGAACGTGTTCGACAAGTTGATTCTTCGTAACGGTTCAAGTGTTCCGAACCGAATCGCCAAAGCCGCCATGGAAGAGAACATGGCGGACGCTGACCACGCGCCCTCGGAGGAACTGATGAGCCTGTACAGGGCTTGGGCAGAGGGGGGTGCCGGCCTGCTGATTACGGGCAATGTGATGGTGGACAGCCGTGCCATGACGGGGCCAGGCGGCGTCGTGCTGGAAGACGCCAGGCATCTGGACCGGTTCAAGCGCTGGGCGCAGGTCGGGCGATCCAAGGGAGCGCAGTTCTGGCTGCAGATCAACCATCCCGGCCGCCAGATGCCTGCCAACCTGGGGCAACCCACCTGGGCCCCCTCTGCCGTGCCAATGAACCTGGGCAACATGTCCAAGCACTTCAACACGCCGCAGGCGATGACGCGGGAGGTCATCGAGGACGTGATCCGGCGTTTTGCCCGCACGGCGCAGCTGGGGGAACAAGCGGGTTTCACTGGCGTCGAGATTCACGCGGCGCACGGCTATCTGCTGAGCCAATTTCTCTCGCCTTTGAGCAACCAGAGAACGGATGCGTGGGGTGGCCCGCTGGAGAACCGCGCTCGCCTGCTCTTTGAGATCGTCAAGGCCGTACGCGCCGTGGTTTCGCCCGGGTTCGCGGTTGCTGTCAAGCTGAACTCTGCCGACTTCCAGCGTGGTGGCTTCAGCGAGGATGACGCCCGCCAGGTTGTGAAGATGCTCAACGAGCTGGCCGTTGACCTAGTCGAGTTGTCGGGAGGCAGCTACGAGGCCCCGGCCATGCAGGGTGAAGCCCGCGACGGCCGCACGCTCGCCCGCGAGGCCTACTTTGCAGAGTTCGCTCGCGACCTCCGCGCAGTGGCGAAGATGCCAGTGATGGTCACAGGCGGCATTCGCCGTCGGCCGGTGGCCGAGCAAGTGGTCAAGAGCGGCGTGGACATGGTTGGCATCGGTACTGCCCTGGCCATCGACCCCAATCTGCCGCGCGATTGGCGTGCCGGCAAAGACAGTGCGCCTGCGTTGCTCCCGATCCGCTGGAACAACAAGCCGCTGGCCTCGTTGGCCAACATGGCGGCAGTCAAGTTTCAACTGCGCAACCTTAGCCGAGGCAAGGCCACTGATCCCAAGGTCTCACCGCTGCGTGCGCTGATCCTGCAGCAGATGTCCAACGCCTGCCGCGTCCGTCGATACCGGCGCTGGGTGGGGCAGCGCGCCCATGGCTGACCAGACAACTCCGCAAGCTGATGTCGAGACCTTTCGGACCCCGTGCATCCATGAACTCACTGCTGAAGAACTTGCTCACCTTCGCGAAGACGTTCTTGCTAGCGCTTCCCGTGCTGGCGAGAGCAGGGATTTCCGTGACGCCCCGGACCTCAAGCGCCTGGCCGAGGCGATCTACCAGCAGGGAGGCATCGTTTCAGCGGTCTGCCACGGCAATGCAGCACTGGTTCAACTTCAGGGGGCAGATGGCAAGCCGCTCATCAGTGGTCGGCGCGTCACGGGCTTCTCCAACTTCGAGGAACAACTGTCGGGCATTCGGGATCAAGTCCCGTTCTATCTGCAAGACGCCATGGGAGCTGCTGGGGGGAAATACGAGAAGGCGTTTCTGCCCTTCACCTCCCATGTCGTCACCGACGGACGTCTCGTCACGGGGCAGAACCCTCAGTCGAGCAAGGCTGTAGCGAGGCAGGTGCTGGCGCTACTGCAGCCGCAGGCCGAGACTGAAGCCAAGTAGGTTATTCATCCCTACATGCCGCTTTCATGTGAAAAATGAAAATCGCGGAAAACCGCTTGACCTTCAAGTCAAGTTCGACCTTGGGATGCTCCTCAGCATCAATAACGCCCGACCTGAAAATGGACTCCTGACTCAGCCCGGGAAAATGTTCTGGATAAAGGAGAATCGATTTCCACCACTCGAATGAGAAAAATTTCGCCAGGCAGATGTCTGGGCCCGCAGGCTATTCCAACTTAAACATCAAAGTATCGTCATATGAAAATCAGAAATCTTGCGGCTGCAGCAGGTGTAATCCTGAGCGTCCTCTTGAATCCTTCATGGGCCGATGGCACATCGAAAACTATGCAGGCTGAAAGCACAACCATCAACCTCGCAGGACATGAGGTTCCCGTGGTCAGAGGCGGGCTGTATGACCGCTATCGCTCGAATCCTCCGCTTTCCGTCATTCAGCAGGAGGCTCCAGACGTTGACTTGAGCTGGTTCAAGGATCTCAAGAAGGAGAAGGTAGATATTGGCTTTGAATCCTACTCGCCAAACTTCTACTACAAGAACAGCAGGGTGACGGCCATCTTCACCGCCGACTTGGACAAGCTGCGGGAACTGATGCCTGCTCAAGTCCTGGAGAGGGTTCAACCCCTTCAGGTCTGGCCGGGCAGAGGCCTCATCGCACTCACCGCCTACTCGTATGGCTATTGCGACAACGACAGCTACAACGAGATTGGTCTTTCCGTCATCACAAATCGGCCGGGTAGCTCCAATCTTGGACCGCTTACCCTGGTGAGCCAGGCGATGTCGAACGATTTCTGGGGCTACGTACTGAAGCTTCCGGTAAATACCGAACTCGCCAGGGTACGGGGTGTGGTGGGCTACAACCTACCCAAATGGCTGACCGGCATAAACTACCGCGAAACCGACAAATCGGTTGTCGTCGAGATTCTTGACAGCGAAACGGGCAAGGTCGATGTCACCCTTGAAACCAAGAAGCTGGGCGACCTTTCGAGCAAGACCTCCATGGCCACGAACAGCTTTACAAATGTCGATCAGAATGGGCGATTGACTACTGGTTATGCGATTTCCCGTCAGCTTAGTCACACCTCCAGTACAAATGCGGAGTCGGTGAACCTCACGCTTACCGAGGGGAGCTTATCGACGTATATTAAGGCGCTGAAGCTGGGGAAGATGATGAAATACGAGTACGTGCCAGAATTCCAAAACGCGCTGTATTCCCCCAAGCCGCTGTGATCCTTCTGTCGTTGAGTCGACGCCGGTAGCCCCAATCGCCCAGAGGGTTAGCCTCAGTGCGACATGAAGACTGGCAAGCCTGACTGGCGCAGCAGGGCGCGGGTGGTGCCACCCAGCACCAGCTCCCTCAGCCGGGAGCGGCCATAGCCGCCCGCGACCAGCAGGCCGGCCTGAACCTTGGCCGCAAGTTGTGGCAGCACGTGGTCGGGATCGCCCTCTCCGACCAGCAGACTGGCGTGGATGCCATGGCTGAGCAGCCACGCTGTCAGCCGATCCGCGCTGTCACGATAGGCCGCTTTCTCACCGGCAGCGCTGTGCTTGCCAGCACTGACCACCAGGACGGTAACGGCGCTGGCATGCACAAGCCACGGCAGTGCGTCCACGACCGCGCGCGCGGCCTCCCGGCCGCCGTTCCAGGCGATGGCGACATGGCCGCCAAGTCGCGGGCCGGACGCGCCCGGCACCAGCAGGATGGGCCGGCCTGCATTGAGCATCGCGTACTCCGCGACCCCGGCCAGCAGAGCCGGCACATCGGCCTGCGCCGAGGGCGCTGCGGGCAGGATGAGATCGGCGAAGCGGCCCTCGTCGGCAAGCGCCCAGCCAGACTCGGCTTCGACAACGATGTGCCGGGTGGGAATGGCCGGCGAAACTTGCCCGGTCAGCGTTTCGAGTGCGTTCCTGTGAGCCGCAGCCAGCTTGTGTAAATGGTTCGCGGCAAGCACGCCGTATTGCCCGGCTTCTTCGCCCGCCCCACGAAACGGCTCCAGGTGCGTTCCTGTTGCCGTCAGTCCGACCACGCTGCCGCCGGACTTTTCGGCAAGCCGTGCTGCCGTTTCAATGCGTGCGGACCGTGCAGCATCTTCGCTCAGGTCGACAAGGATGGTTCTGAAGTCCATGACGTGATTCCACTCTTTGGTTTGACCTTGCATCATCGTGAAAACAGCACCGGTGCGGTCATTGAGTCAAGCAGCGTACGCGTGACACCGCCCAGCACCAGTTCCCGCATGCGACCGTGTCCGTAGGCACCCATCACAATCAGGTCGGCATCGAAATCCGCCGCGCGCGAAAGGATGAGTTCGCCGATGGTCAGGTCAGCCCCACCAGGACCGTGTTCGATTTCCACCGCGACGCCGTGGCGCTCCAGCACGCGTGCGGCGTGGCCGACCGGGGTGGCGTCGGCTCTTGCCTCCTTGGCCGCGGTCTGTGCGCAAAGAATGCGCGCCTGCGCGCCGGCCATCAGCGGCACGGCGTCGTGAAGCGCCCGCGCCGCCTCGCGGCTGCCATTCCACGCCACGATCACGCGCGTACCCAGCGTTGGAAACGTGCCCGCGCACGGCACCACGAGCGTCGGTCGGCCGGTCTCCAGCAGCAGCGATTCCAGCAGTTGCCGGGCCACCGGCCCTTCGGTATTGCCGGGGTCGTACTGGCCGGCAACGACCAGGCCGGCCTCGCGGGCCTCGCGCAGCACCGATGCCACCGTCCCCTGCTCCGCGGCGCGCCACTCCGCGCGCACCGGCATGGCCTGGGTTGCAGCCAGAAACTGCGCGCGGACGTCTTCCCTGACCTGCTTGCGCCGGGCCAGATCGTCCGCGACATATTGCTGCGCGCCTTCCATGAGGTAGAACCAGGCAGGATCGGGAATGAAACCGGCGTACATGCCGATCAGCCGGCACTGGCTGGCCGCCGCAAGTCGCCCCGCCACTTCGAGCCGCTGCCGTGCCTGCGGATTGCTGTCCAGATGCACCAGGATGCTGTCGTAAGCCATGATCGCCCTCACCCTCAACTACAGACCAGTCTAGGCAGCAAGGCCGAGCGGCGCTTGACCCGGATCAACGGGCCAGCATGCGGCGACATGGCTCAAGTTCGTCCTCATGTGCGGTGGAGGCTACTGCGAACAAAGGTATGAAAACCCGTCAAGCCATGCGGCCATCACTTCTGTCTGCGGTCAATTTCTCGCGGCGCCTGCCCCTTCGGGTTGACCTATATCAAGCGCTTATCGAGGCCGGCGCCTACGCTGAATGCAGCGCATCGCAACGTCGAACACACCCTTGCCCTTCAGGAGATCCATCATGTACCAGCGCATCCTGCTCGCCGTCGATGGCAGCCGTTCTTCCGACCTGGCACTGAGCCAGGCCATCATCATCGCCAAGGCAACCGGGGCCGAGGTCAAGGCGTTGTTCGTGGTAGACGACAGCGATGTGTTCTTCGAGGCCAGTTACTTCAACCCCAAGGAACTGGTCGACAACATCACCGCGCACGGCCGCAAGGCGCTGGATGCCGCCTCAGCCAGGCTCAGCGAAGCAGGCGTGCGCAATTCGGTGAAACTGGATGAAAAGCCGGTGGCGCCCGGCCGGATCTCGTTGACCATTGTCACCGAAGCCGATGCGTGGAATGCCGACCTGATCGTGCTTGGCACCCACGGCCGCCGCGGCGTCCGGCGCCTGCTGATGGGCAGCGTGTCGGAAGGCGTGCTTGCCAAGACCAGCAAGCCTGTGCTCCTGATCCGCAGCGAAGTCGAAGGTTAGGCGCGCCATGCCCCACCAAACCATGCGTGCGATGGTCTTCGAGGGCGCAGGCCTGCCGCTGCGCCTCCACCACTTGCCGGTTCCCGAACCGGGGCCCGGCGAACTTCGCATTGCAGTGGGGGCTTGCGGGGTGTGCCGGACCGACCTGCATATCGCCGACGGCGACCTGCGCCATCCCAAGCCGGTGCTCATCCCGGGACATGAAATCGTCGGACGGGTGGATTTGTGCGGCGCCGGTGTCACCGCCTTCAAGCCGGGCGACCGCGTCGGTGTGCCCTGGCTCGGACATAGCTGTGGCCATTGTCGCTACTGCCTGCGTCATCACGAGAATCTTTGCGACGCACCGTTGTTCACCGGCTATACCCGCGATGGCGGCTATGCGGAGTACGTTGTTGCCGACAGCGGCTATTGTTTCCGGATTCCGCCCGGCTACGATGACGAACACGCCGCACCACTACTCTGCGCCGGCCTGATCGGCTACCGGACGCTGCGCATGGCGGGCGCAGCCAGCCATGCGCAGCGCGTCGGCATCTACGGCTTTGGCGCCGCCGCCCACCTGGTGACGCAGATCGCGGTGGCGCAAGGCCGCGAAGTCTACGCCTTCACCCGCACGGGCGACGCAGGCGCCCAGCAACTCGCCTATCAATCCGGCGCGTGCTGGGCCGGCGCGAGCGACCTCGAGTCGCCCGTGCCGCTGGACGCCGCGCTGATTTTCGCCCCGGTGGGCGGGCTGGTGCCCAAGGCGCTGCGCGCCGTGGACAAGGGTGGCATCGTGGTCTGCGGCGGAATTCATATGAGCGATATCCCAAGCATGCCTTACCAGCTGCTTTGGGAAGAAAGGCGCCTGTGTTCCGTAGCCAACCTCACGCGTGCCGACGGCTTCGCGCTGATGGATATCGCCGCCCGGACCCCGCTGCATACGCACACCACCGCGTATCCGCTGGAGCAGGCCAACGAAGCACTGGCCGACCTGCGCGAGGGCCGGCTTACCGGCGCCGTCGTCCTGAAACTCCGTCAATAGATCCCTGGCAGATAGTTCGATGAGCCGTTACCAGACACGTTTTCAGGCACGTGAGCATGCGGGCTCAGAGCTCGCCTGGGCGTTGCGCGCGTATCGGGGAACCGGTGCCCTGGTGCTGGCGATTCCGCGCGGCGGCGTGCCGGTCGGGCGCGTCGTGGCCGACGCACTGGGCGCTGACTTCGACCTGGTGATGGCGCGCAGGATCGTTCCTGGCGTAGCACTGGACGACTCTGGCGCGACATGGTGCACGGACGCAATGGACGCAAGTGGCGGCGCCGACAGCCAGCGTGATGCCCAGTTCGACCAGCTTCGCAGGCAGCGCGCCGTGTATACGCCGGTTCGCAAGCCGGCGGATCCGGGCGGTCGCGTGGTGATCGTCGTGGATGACGGCCTGGTGAGCGGCGCAACGATGTATGCGGCCCTCGCCAGCCTGCGCAAGCGGCACCCTGCCCGGCTCATATGCGCGCTCCCGATCGCCACCCCAGCCGGGCTGGACCGGGTCCGCGCGCTTGCCGACGAAGTCATTTGCCTGGATACCCCGGACCGCATCGAGAACCTCTCGCACTTCTATCATGAGTTCCAGCTGGTCAGCGACGACCGCGTCCGGCAGTTAACAGGGATACCGCCAGCGCAACCCCAGACCCACGCCCGGCCAGGTGCGGTGGCGGGCGTGCCGTCGTTGAGCAAGGCGATGCTGATTCCGTATCAGACCACTCGGCTGCGGGCCATGCTCGAAACGGCGCCGAACCCGGCCGGCGTCGCGGTGATGGTGTATGCCGGTGGCGCGCAACGCCGTGCAGCCCGAAGCCATTACCTGGCACGCAAGCTGCGCGCGAAAGGATTCGCCACCATGCTCGTGGACCTGCAGCCTGACAGCCGCGTCGACGACGCACCGGAATCGGAGGTCGATGAGCTGGTGGCAAGACTGGACCAGACTTTGAGCTTCCTGCGTACCGGGACGCCCTGCGCAAGCTTGCCTGTGGGCCTGCTAAGTACCGGCACCGCAGCGGCGGCAGCCCTGCGCTCGGCCGCGTGCGGCGCGACGCAACTCAGCGCCGTAGCCTGTGTTGCGGGGCGGCTGGATCTCGCGGCCAGCGCAACCCTGCGGCAGCTTGAAATCCCTGCCTTGCTGATCTGTGCCAGCGGCAATCCGAAAGACATCCAGATCAACAATCTTGCATTCGAACAGATGCATTGTCCGCGGCAACTGAGGCTCATCCCGACCAGCGGCCGCGGATTTGAAGACCGCAGGGCCCTGGAAGACATCGCGGCACTCACGATAGGCTGGTTCGAGCGGCACCTTGCGCCCCCATCTTGTCCCCGGCTGGGTTACGGCGGATGACCTGGCGGGTTGCTCCGGGCTGTGCCTGATGCGTGAGGCTCAGCCTCAAAGACCGGGCAACAATCTCGGGACCAATAAGGGTCAGCCCGTCCTTTGGCATGGGGCGAAAGCCGGCGCGGATCTCGATACTGCAGCGCCCTTACTCCACCCGCAGCATCCGCGCCTGTATCGCCGCTGCAAGTTCCATCAGTGGCTTGGCCAGCGCCGCCTCGACAGCACCGGCATCCTGGTGCGTGGATACGCTGACGTTCAGTACATGGACGGCATATTCGTCAAATCGCAATGGTGTTGCCATGGCCACAACCTGAGGCTGCCATGACGCCACGCAGTAGCCTTTCTCATGCACGGAAGACACCGCGGCATCGATTTCGCGTCGCAGCTCCCCCCAGCCGCGGCCGCGGTTCTTGTCGGCCATGGCCCTCATCATCGCGTTGAACGCCTCAGGTGCCAGCGTTGCGAGGTGCGCGCGGCCGAGAGAGGTCAGCGCCATCGGGATGCGCTGCCCGCTCACCACCGTGCGCAGTGACTGGCGCCGGTTGTAGCGGAACGACTCCAGGTAGATCATCTCGTCTCCCTCGGCGACCGCCAGTCCGACATTGATCTTGTGCCGCATGGCAACCTCGGCCATCATCGGCGCCGCGACCCTGAGAACCTGCGAGCCGTCGCGCATGGCATGCGCCATGCTGAGGACCGGCACACCCAGCCGGTAGGCCCGGCACTGCGGGACATACTCGAGCATGCCGGTCTCAATCAGCGACTGCGTCAGGCGGCTGACGGTCGAGCGGGACAAGCCGGTGCGCTCGGCAATCTCGCTGTTGCCGAGCATGGACGCGCCGGCGCGGAAGGCGCGCAGTACGGCAATGCCACGTTCGAGCGAGCGGTTGGGCGTCGCCTTGCCTTGGCCTGGTTTGATCCGTTCGATATTGACGGTGCTGTTTGGCATGACAGGGGATCACTGCGCACCAGTGACCGTTCTGGAAAGCGGCGTCCGGTGCATGCATTTGCTGGGTTGCACCCGCCGCAGGCAATGCTACTCGATGCCGATCTCCTTGTCCTTCACCGCTTGTGTTCGTCATGCCGGTGACCGCGTTGGCGCCGGGGCGCCGCTGCTCAGCCAAACAGGCTGACCACCGGCTCCGTCTCGACGTGCCAGATCTTCTGCGCCAGCCGGCGCGCGCCATCGGCGCCTATCACCGGCGCTGCCAGTTCGATCAGCTTGCCGTCGAGGTCGGCGTCGGACAGCGGGTCCTCCGGATCGCCCTTGCGATTTGGCTGCAAGTAGTCTGCCGTGGCCCCGTCCAGGGTTTCGATCTCAATCCTTGCCGCGCGCTTGCCAGGAAACCAGCCGTCGATTTCAGGGTCGACCTCGACAGTCATGCAGTCCATCAGCCGGCGCGTCTCGCTGTCCCACAACCGTTCCGGCGTGTAGGCCGACAAGCGCACGCTGCCATGCACCAGGGCGGCGGCGACGATGAACTTGAGGCTGAACTTGGCTTCGTTCTCGCTTCTGGGGTCGAGATAGCAGGCGATATCCAGCGCCGGACGATACGTGGCGACGCGGATGCGACGGATCTGGGCGGTGTCGATGCCCAGCTTCGCTTTCAGCGCCAGCGCGCCGTCGATTGCAGCAAAGGTATGGCCGCAGCCAACGTGGTTCTTGAAGGTCAGCCGGCAAATATGGAAGTCTTGCCCAAGCGTCGATGCCAGCCCGTTCCAGTCAGGGCCGTCCGACATCGCGCGCCCCATGCCGGTCTCACCGTCGAGCACATCGAGCGAACCGGTGATGCCGGCGATGGCGGCGCGGGCGGCCAGCAATCCGGCCTCCGCTGCGCGGCCTGCGTGCAGCGGCTTGGACATCGAGTCCATGCGGAACGCCTGCTGCAGCCCGGCTGCGAAAGTCGCCGCGGTCGCCAGCGCGTGGGCAAGCTGCTCCTCGTTCGCGCCATGGATGAACGCCGCGGCGGCCGCAGCGCCGAAGGTGCCGACAGTCGCGGTGCTGTGCCAGAAGCGATAGTGCGCCCGGCCCAGCACGACGCCGATGCGCGTTGAGACCTCATAGCCGACGACGATGCCCTTGAGCAGCGTTTCGCCGCTGGCGCCCGCGTCCTGTGCCGCAGCAATGGCGGCGGCAATGGTGGCGGCGCCTGGGTGATACATGGCATCACGGAAACTGTCGTCGATCTCGGCAGCGTGGGCGGCAGCGCCATTGAGCAGCGCCGCGGCGCGCGCCGTGGCGCGTCGCCCCATTGGCAGGGTGGCGTTGCCGCGGCCAAGCTCTTCTTCCAGCACGCGCTGCAGGCGCTGGACCGCATCGGTGCCGATGCCCGGGAACAGCGCCGCATGCCAGTCGACCAGCGCGCGCTTCGCATGATGCAGCACCTCGGCTGGCAGCGGTCCTGCCTTGATGGCGCTGAAGAAAGGCCCAAAGACCTCGGTTGCGTTCAAGATAGGTTCTCCTCAGCCGGCCTGCGCCGGCGTGTCGGGGAGCTGCTGCAGCCATGCCTGCAGCAGCCGGTTGACTTGTTGGTGGGCCTCGTACTGGACCCAATGCCCGGCGCCCGGCACCACGCTGACACTGACTTCGGGCGCGTCGGCTGATGCGTGCCGCGAATCGCGGGCGATCCCGGCAATCGATTCGGGCGACATGGTTACATCCGTTTCGCCCCAGATCATCAATACCGGGCCGGGAAAGCGCGCCAGCGCCTGCTGCAATCCGCCCGCACGCGAGATCGACTTGCTATGGAAGCGGGTCGCACGACAGGCACGCGTGTGGATGGCCACGGCTTCGCTGTCGATGGCGGCCGGGTCGGCGAACATGAATGCCGCCAGATTGTCGCGCATCGCCGCGGCAAGCGCGTGCGGATCTTGGCAGCGGCGCCAGTCGACCAGCGCCCGCGTCATGCGGCGCGGACCGCCATGGCCGGCCGGCCCGAGCAACGCCAGGCGACCGGCATCGATATCGCCAAGGCCCGCATGGGTCGCAAGGTGCGCCGCCACCAGCGCGCCGAAGGAAAAGCCCACCAGGTCGACACGGCCAGGCGATAGCTGGGCCAGCGAGCGGGCCAGGACCTCGACGAATCCCGGCAGGTCGGCGCGCGGCGCCGCACCTGAATCGCCAAAACCCGGCATGTCTGGCACCAGTAGCCGGCGGCTCCGGGACAACGGCCCGATATTGCGCATCCAGTGCTGCCAGTTGCCATGGCCGCCATGCAGCAGCACGCTCGCCGGGCCGTCGCCAAAGCTTCGCCAGATGATCTCGCACCCATCGACCGAGGTCACCAGGGCACCGTCGCGCTCGTTGCACATGCCAGGGTCCCGTCAGGGCTTGTCGTTGCCGGCCAGCACCGCCACGCCATCGGCGGCCACCACACCCTGCCCTTCGGGCAGCACGAACACGGGATTCATCTCCGCCTCGGCCAGCCGGTCGCCAAGCGTGGCGACCATGCGCGAGAAGGCGACGATCGCGTCGGCCAGCGCTTCCACATCCGCCTTCGGCCGGCCCCGGAAGCCCTGCAGCAGCGGGGCCGTCTTCAGGCGGCCGATCATCGCCAGCGCGGCGTCGCGGCTCAGTCCGCGCTCGCCAGGCAGCAGCCGCAGCGTGGTATCGCCGAACAGCTCGGCAGTCACGCCGCCCATGCCGAGCAGGATCGCGGTGCCGAGTGCGTCGCGGTGCATGCCGAGAATCACTTCGACGCCGCCCTTGACCATTTCCTGCACCAGGAAGCGCTGCGGCGCGATACCCGTGGCCGACTGCACGTCGCTTGCCATTCTTGCCAGCCGGCTTGCCGCCTCCGCAGGCGGGACATTGACGGCCACGCCGCCGACATCGCTCTTGTGGGTGATCTCGGCCGACAGGATCTTCAGCACGACATTGCCGCCGAAGGCTTGCGCAGCCGCCATCGCCTCGGCGCCATCGGCAACCACAACCTCCTTCGCAACCGGTACGCCGAAACCGGCGAACAAGGTCTTGGCCGCGGCTTCGTCGATCGAGCCGGTGCCATAGGCGGCGAGATCCGGCAACGGCAGCGTGGGGGTGCCCGCTTCGTCGACCGCACCGAGCTTGCCGGCACGCAGCATCGCGTCGATCGCCACCGTGCACGCCTCCGGCGCGGAAAACGCCGGCACGCCACGGCGATTGAGCAGCGATGCGACTTCCGGCGCATGCGGGCTCACGTACGCAATCACCGGTTTGTCACTATGGGGCAGGCAGTCGCGAATGGCATTGGCCATCAGGTCCGGCATGGCCAGGCTGGACGAGCCTACGATGACTGCGACCGCGTCGTAGCTCGGGCTGTCGAGCAGGATGCGGATCGCTGCGCGGAGCAGGTCGGGCTGCAGCCCGGCCAGGGTCACGTCGATCGGGTTGCGGTCGAGCGCCGCGTGGTCGCCCTTCTGCAGCGCGCGCAGCTTCGCCGCGGTCGCTTCGTCAGGGGCCGGGGTCTCGAAGCCGGCCACGCCCAGGCTGTCGGAGACCAGCGTGCCGGCGCCGCCGGTCGAGGTCAGGATCGCAACACGGTTGCCCGTCAGCTTGCGCCCGGTAGCCAGGGCCGCGGGCATGTCGAGCAGGTCCGAGAAGGTCTGCGCGCGAATCACGCCGACCTGTTCAAAGAGCGCGTCATACATGCGATCCGCACCGGCCAGCGCGCCGGTATGTGACACCGCGGCGCGCGCGCCACTCTCGGAGCGGCCGATCTTGAACGCCACCACCGGCTTGCCGGCGCGCGCCGCCTTCAGCGCCGCACGGCGGAAGGTCTCCGGGTTGCGCACGCTCTCGACATACAGCGCGATCACGCGGGTGGCCGCGTCATCGGCCAGGTAATCGATAAAGTCGGCCAGATCCAGGTCGACTTCATTGCTGGTCGAAACCAGCTTGGACAGGCCGATGCCGCGCGCCGCGGCGCGCGACAGCAAGGCGCCGAGGATGCCGCCGCTTTGCGACACCACGCCAATGCTGCCGGCCGGGAACTGGTCCATCTCCAGCGCGCCGCTGGCCGACAGCGGGATGTTGTCGGTCAGGTTGACCAGGCCGATGGTATTGGGCCCCAGCAGGCGCATGCTGCCGGCCGCCTCGATCAGCTCAGCCTGGCGCCGCGCGCCCTCGGCGCCGGTCTCGGTATAGCCGCTTGCCAGCACGATGGCCGCGCCCGCGCCGCGCGCCGCCAGGTCGCGCACCGCCAGGTGCGCACGCTCGGCGCCCAGCAGCACGATGCCGACGTCCGGCACTTCGGGCAGCGAGGCAATGTCGGGATAGCAAGGCAGCCCGTCGATCGACTCGACCTTGGGGTTGACCGGGTAGATCGCCCCGCTGAACCCATGCTTGCGCAGGTAGGAAACCGGGCGGCCGGCAGTCTTTGCGGGATCGGCGGATGCGCCAATCACGGCAACGCTGCGCGGTGTGACAAGTCGTTGGATGGCATTCATGTGGTCAGGCCTTGCTGGCGGTCTTGTTCAGGAAAGCCAGCACGGAGTCGCGATGCTCGGTGCTGGTGTAGCAGATGCCCTGCGCCTGGCTGCCCTGGGCGAAGACCTGGTCGGCGGGCAGTTCGAAGGACTGGTTCATGATGCTCTTGCCCAGCGCGATCGCGGTAGCCGAGCCCTGGCTCAGTTGCGCCGCCCAGCTCAGCGCATCGTCGATCAGCGCTTCGGGCTTGCTCAGGCGGTCCGCGATGCCGAGGGCCGCGGCCTCCTGCGCCTCGACCTTGCGGCCCGTGAAGACCAGTTCCTTCGCTGCCGACAGCCCTACGCGGCGCGGCAGGAAATACATGCCGCCACCGTCCGGGATCAGGCCCCGGTTGATATAGGACCAGGAGAACGACGCCGCTTCGGACGCCAGCACGAAATCGCAGCACAGCGCGGTATCGGCACCCAGCCCGGCCGCGGCACCGTTGACCGCGGCGATGGTGGGCTTGGGCATGGTGTGGAGCAGTTTCACGGTGTGGTGGACCCGCTGCTGGCGGCTCCAGCCGTTGAAGCCCACTTCGCCGATGGGCGCCTCCATGCGGCGCTGCATGCCGGCCACGTCGCCGCCGGCGCAAAAGCCCTTGCCGTTCCCGGTGAGCACCAGGGCGCGGATCGCCTTGTCCGCCGCCACACGCTCCAGCGCGTCGATGAATTCCGAGCGCATGTCGTCGCTCATGGCATTGCGCTTGTCGGGGCGGTTGAAGGCGAGCAGCGCGATGCCCGATTCGATCTTCAGTTCAATCAGGGAATAGTTGTCCATGGTCCTGTCCGGTACTGTGTGTGCGATCTGTTCTTTTACGAGTGCCGCGCTCAGTCGGCCGTGATGTGGGCATCCTTGATGACCTTGCTCCAGCGCTGGCTCTCGGCCTTGACGTAGCGGCCGAACTCGTCTGGCGTGCCGCCACCGATGGCAAGCCCTTCCTGTTCGGCGCGCTTGCGGAACGCGTCGGTGTGCACGGCCTTCTTCGCCGCGGCGTTCAGCCGCGTGATCACCGCCGGCGGCGTGCCGGCCGGCACGAACAGGCCATACCAGCTATCCGCCACATAATTGGGCACGCCGCTTTCCGTTATCGTCGGAATCTTGCTCAGCGCCGGCGCCTGCGAGCGCTGTGCGGTCGTGACCGCCACCGCCCGAAGCTTGCCGCTCTCCAGGTGCGGCGCGACCGCGGCTGCCGTGGCGAACATCACATCGACCTGCCCGCCGAGCAGGTCCGTGATCGCCGGGCCGGCGCCGCGATAAGGAATGTGGTTCAAGTCGACCCTGGCCATGTTCTTGAACAGCTCGCCGGCCAGGTGCGCCGAAGTGCCGGCACCTTGCGAGGCGTAGTTGAGCTTGCCCGGCTTGGCCTTGGCGGCCGCGATCAGGTCCTGCACGGTCTTGATGGGGCTGTCCGGCTTCACCACCAGCACGTTGGGCGAGCGGCCCACCAGCATGACCGGCGCGAACGCCTTCTCCGTATCGAACGGCAGTTTCTTGTGCAGGCTCGGGTTGACCGCGTGGGCCATCGTCGCCATCACCAGCGTGTAGCCGTCTGGCGCGCTCTTGGCCACCGCATCGGTGCCGATAATGGTGCTGCCGCCCGGCTTGTTATCGACGATGACGGGCTGGCCAAGGTCCTCGCCCATGGTAATGCCCATGGCACGCGCCACCAGGTCCGTGCCGCCGCCGGGGGCGAACGGCACCACCATGCGGATCGGCTTGTCGGGAAAGGCTGCGAGCGCCGGCAAAGGCGCTGTCGCGGCCATGAGGAACGGGATAGCTGCCTTGGCAAGCCGGCGGAACAATCCGGTGCAGAACGGATGCATGCTTTGTCTCCTGGAACGAGTCGGAACGCCGCGGCCATCACACTGCATGCACCGGGCGCGTTTCTTTGTTGGAGACAGCTTAGGCCCAGGCGGGCGATTCCACACCCCCACAATTCCACTGCATGGAATTCATGGGACGCCATCCCGCGCGGTGCCGGGCTGCCAGGCGTAGTGTTCCGCGAGATCGGCCAGACCACTGGCCGTGCCTGCCTGCAGGCCGCGCCATGCCATCTTTGCCATTTCCGACAAAGAAGCGAAGAAGGAGAAGCTATGCGAATCCTGTTTGCGGCCACCGCAGCAGTGGCGATCATGGCGGGTTGTTCGAGCCCGGCGCAACGCATGGCCGATTGCCGGGCGCAGGGAGTCGGCCGCGATGCGTGCTATACAGCCGAACAGAACCGGCAAGCGGCTATTGGCGCGGCAGCGGAGAAGCAAGCCCTGGAGAACGCGCAGAAGGCGAACGGATTGAAAAGCAAATGAGAAGTGTCGGGCGAAGACTGCTGGTAGCCTGTGGCACCCGCTTCCCGAGGCGAAGGGGAACCGCTTAACTGCACCATCGACTTCCGCGGCAACCAATGCACCGTCCGGGCCGGCTCGCAGCTCCAGACCGTCGACCAGGCCAATGTCGCAGCCGTGCTCGGCCTGAAGCCGGAACAGGTGACGGCAGGCGCAATGGCAGGCTGCTATACACACAGCAGTCCACCCTCGCCAACTGGCACCGGGCACGCCCTTGCAGCGTGCCCGGATTGCAGACGCTTACTCGACCGCGATGCCTTTCTCGCGGATCACCTTGCCCCACTTGGCATAGTCCTGCTGGATGCGCTGGCCCATCTGCGCCGGCGCCTGGTAGTTGGCAATGGCACCGGCCTTCAGCAACTTGTCCTGTACATCCTTGTCGGCCAGGATCTTGCCGACCTCGCCCGACACCCGGTCCACCACCTCCTTGGGCGTTCCCGGCGGCGCCAGCAGGCCGCCCCAGGAAACGGCGTCGTAGCCCTTGAAGCCTTGCTCGGCAATGGTCTTGACGTCCGGCAGCATGCTCACGCGCTGCGGCGAGCCGACCGCGATGGCGCGCAGCTTGCCCGCCTGGATGTGCGGCAGCGCGGCGACGAGGTCGGCGTACATGATCGGGACCTGGCCACCGAGGGTGTCGCTGATCGCGGGCACGCCGCCCTTGTAGGGCACGTGCTGCATCTCGAAGCCGCCCATCTGCTTGAGCAGTTCCATGCTCAGGTGGCCGAAGCTGCCCGCGCCGGAGCTGGTGTAGTTGAGCTTGCCCGGCTGTGCCTTGGCCTGTGCGATCAGCTTGGGCAGGTCGGTCACGTTGGGCAGCAGCGTCGGGTTGACCACCACCACGATCGGCAGGTCATAGACGGTGGCCACGGGCGTGAAGTCCTTGGTCGTGTCGTAGCCCGCCTTCTTGTACAGGTGCGGCGCCAGCAGCGTGGGCGTGGCCAGCATCATCAGCGTGTAGCCGTCCGGCGCGCTCTTGGCTACCTGCGCCGCTGCGATGGAACCCGATGCACCGGCGCGGTTCTCCACCACGACGGGCTGCTTCAGGCGCTCGGCCAGCTTCTGGCCGACGATGCGCGACGCAGTATCCGTGGGCCCGCCCGGCGGGAACGGCACGACAAGCTTGATCGGCTTGCTGGGCCAGGATTGCGCGAAAGCGCTGCCGACCAGCAGCGGCACCGCGGCCAGGGCCAGAATGGCACGACGCCGGGAGTGGACCATACGGGTGAAATTTCGAGTGCGCACGATGTTGTTCCAGGTTGAATCAGTGCAGGGGAACCCAAGCCCCCCTTGCCGGGCAGGGCTGCGCGCACGCCCATGAGCGTCCGCGCGGCGCGAATACTCAGGCTTGCTGCGGTGCCTCGGGCAGCGTCAGCACGCCGCGGGCCTGCAGATCCTGCAGTTGCTCATCGCTCATCTGCAGCAGGTTCTGCAGTACCGCCCGCGTGCCCTCGCCCAGCGTCGGCGGCGCGTTGCGGATCGGCAGGCGCTGGCCATCCAGACGATATGGGGGCGCGAACACGTGCGTGCTGCCTGCCACGGGATGGGGCATCTCGCGCAGCAGACCACCCTCGCGGGTCCGTTCGCTGGTCAAAGCCTCGTGCAGTCCCGCCACCTTGCCGCAGGGAATGCCGCAGGCGGTCATGCGCTCCAGTAGCAGGTCGCGCGCAAAGCTGCGGATCAGGCCCGTGATCAGCGGGGTCAAGGTCTCGCGGTTTCTGGCGCGCTCCACATTGGTGGCATAGCGCGGGTCCTCGACGATGTCCGGACGCTCGATAACCTGGCGGCAGAACTTGTCGAACTGGCTGTTGTTGCCCACGGCGATGATCAGCGGGCCATCGGCGGCCTCGAACATGCCATAGGGCACGATGGACGGATGGGCATTGCCATAGCGGGCGGGGTCGCGCCCGAGCAGCATGGCGTCCAGGCCGTAGTAGCCGGTGACCATCAGCCCGCAGTCGTACAGCGCCATCTCGATCAGCTGGCCCTTGCCCTTGCGCTCGCGGCGGAACAAGGCAGCCAGCACCGCCTGCGCGGCATACATGCCGGTCATCAGGTCCACCACGGCCACACCGAACTTCAGCGGCGGCGTGTCGGCTTCGCCGTTGAGTGCCATGAGGCCGGCCTCTCCCTGGATCACCAGGTCGTAGCCGGGACGCTTGGCCTCGGGGCCGCTGCTGTTGTAGCCGGAAACCGCGCAGTAGATCAGCTCGGGCTTGATCGCCTTGAGCTGTTCGTAGCCAAGGCCCAGCTTCTCGGCCCCGCCGGTCTTGAAATTGTGGATGACCACGTCGAACTGCGGCAGCAGGTCGTAGACAATCTGCACGCCTTCCTTGCTCTGCAGGTCCAGCGTGATGGACCGCTTGTTGCGGTTCATGCTGTTGTAGTAGGTGGTCTCGGTCTTGCCGATGCGCATGCCCCAGTCGCGCGTGTCGTCGCCGCGGCCGGGGTGTTCCACCTTGACCACCTCTGCGCCGAAATCGGCCAGTACCTGGCCACACAGCGGCCCCGCAAACACGCGCGACAGGTCGAGTACGCGCACGCCCTCAAGCGGGAAGTCGATGCCTTGGGATTGATCAGGCGTCTGCATTGTTGGTCTCCATGGGCTGTTTCGAGGCACGAGCCGTCTGTGAATAATCGTAGCTTATGTCGGGCTGGCGTCACGCGATGCCGGCAGGGCTGCCACAGCGCAGCACGCTGGATGGCGCGTGCCGGAATCCCGAACGTCGGTACCGGTGATGAAGACCCAGCGCATCGCCGACGACGGGTGCGACAGAAGGAAGCAGAAGCTCTTCCTCGGGCGTGAAAGGTCCCCATCGCGGTCAGCCTAGCATTCTTGCTTGGATAAATGCGCTATACAATCCCTCTTCACATTGACAAAATGTTCAATAAAATTTGACAGTTGATCCTGGGGGCGGGCGAAGCGCGGTGCTCCCCCAGGCATTTGACCCATAACATTGATATTAGACGCGCGCGTCACCTTGCCCTCTTCCGGGATCCGGGCGCCTCGTCACACACCGACAATCATTCGAGGAGATTCCGTTGAAGCCGTCGAGCAAACACATTGTTGCGCTGCTGCTGGCCGTCGCCGGCACCGCCCACGCCGCCTATCCGGACCGCCCTATCAAGCTGATCGTGCCGTTCCCGCCCGGACAGGCCACTGACATCTTCGCGCGCGCCCTGGCCGAGAGGCTGGGCAAGCAGCTCGGTCAGTCCATCGTGGTGGAAAACCGCGCCGGCGCCGGCGGCAACATCGGCATGGAAGTGGCCGCGAAAGCCCCGGCCGACGGCTACACGCTCGTCATGGGCGGCAGCGCGATGGCTATCAACCAGACGCTGTACAAGAAGACCAATTACGATCCGCGTCAGGACTTCGCGCCGATCTCGGGTGTGTTCTCGGTGCCTCTGGTGTTCCTGGCCACGCCACAATCGGGCTTCACCTCATTGCGCGACCTGATCGCCAAGGCCAAGGCCGCACCGGGCAAGTACAGCTATGCCAGCGCTGGCATCGGCGGCACGCAGCACCTGTCTGCCGAGATGCTCAAAGCGCAGACCGGCGTGTTTATCGTGCATATTCCCTACAAGGGCAGCGGCCCCGCGCAGGCGGATTTCCTGGGCAACCAGATTCCGCTGATGGTCGATTCCGTGACCGCGGCCCTGCCGCTGATCCAGACCAACAAGGCCGTGCCGCTTGCTGTAACAACGTCAAAGCGCGTGCCGCAGTTGCGGTCGGTGCCAACCGTGCGTGAGGAAGGCGTACCGGGTTTCGAAGCGCTTGGATGGGCGGTGATGATGGCGCCCGCGGGCACGCCGCCGGCAATCGTCAATCAGCTCAATGCGGAGACGGTGAAGGCACTGCAATCGCCCGAACTGCACAAGTTCATTACGGATCGCGGGTCGGAGCCGATGCCGATGACTCCGGTTGAGACGGGGAAGTTTGTGGATAGCGAGATTCGGAAGTGGGCGACAGTCGTGAAGCGGTCTGGCGCAACGGCGGATTGAGGGGGCGAAGTGGTCGCCCATGCGCCATTCCTGGCGTCGCCGCCGGATGCCAGGCCAGCCGGTCGCCGCTTACAGCGGCCCCGGCAGCGTCTTCAGGCCAACCCAGAGCACCACGATGACAACATTGACCGGCACGCAGAGCGCTCCGGGCACGTAGAAGAGTGCTGACAGTGCAGGCGCGGACAGCACCAGCTCCACCATGCTACCCAGCCCGTAGCAGCAGACACCGCACCAGAGCCAGCGCCGCATGTACGTGAGCAGCCAATGTGCGCGCGCCTTGTTGAAATGCCAGGCGAGGGCTCGTTCAGCGCGGTTGCCCTTGCTGGCGTCCCGGTACAGCCAGCCGAAGAAGAAGTAGCGGTACAGCAGGGCGCGAAATGTCAGCTCTTGCGTCATCACTCATCTGGCCTCTGCCAGCCCATGGAGTGCAAAGATCTTCAAGCCCTCGCCGCATGCAGGAATGCCAGCGGCACAGGCCAATCGCCGTTCTGTTCAATATCATTGGTAGAAACGGCCGGCATGGAAGTCAAGCGTGACGCTTCCTGGGGGCATAAGCCGCCCGCGCCGAACCGGACTTTCCCCTATTTGGAGTAATCGGCCGGTCGTGCTACGCTCATCAGCGAGCGATACCCGTCCCGACGTCGTGCCCCGGTGGGGCCGCGCATCTGCAGGGCAATCCGCAGGGCGTTTCGGGCTCATTCTCATCGCTTATCCAAATTAATCTGCATTCGAACCTGAGCGGCATTTCTCCGCTCGTGGAGCCGTGCGCGCGAAAAACCGGCACGGATGACGTCGCGTCGTGACTGGCGACGCGACGTCATTTGTGGTTGGTCATCCTCTTGCGCATGCACCTCAGGGACGTGCCGGACGGGGCATCTCCGTGATCGATCGCGATCCGGGCGCCCCGGGGATACGTGCGCCCAAATGAAGCTGCGGGTCTCGAATGCGATCGCCCCCACCCCTGGCAGCAGGGATGGGCGGAAGAAGAAATGACGATGAGACCACGATGACTTACACCACCAATATCGGACGTCGACAGTTCCTCAAGATCCTTGGCGTTGGATCTGTTGCCGTCTCGGCCTCGGCACTGGGCCTGGGTACAGCCTGGGCGCAGGCGCCTGCCGGCGTGCGCCCCTACAAGCTGCTGCGTGCGAAAGAGACGCGCAACAACTGCACCTATTGCTCGGTCGGGTGCGGCCTGCTGATGTATTCGCTGGGTGACGGCGCCAAAAACGCGAAGCCCCGCATCTTCCACATCGAGGGGGATCCCGATCACCCCGTCAGCCGTGGTTCGCTCTGCCCCAAGGGCGCGGGGCTGCTGGACATCGTCCATTCGAAAAACCGGCTGCAGTATCCGGAATACCGCGCGCCAGGGTCGAAGGAGTGGGTGCGCATCAGTTGGGACGATGCGACCAGGCGCATCGCCCGCCTGCTGAAGGACGACCGCGACAAGAACTTCATCGCGCGCAACGACAAGGGCCAACTGGTGAACCGCTGGCTCAGTTCGGGCATGCTCGCCTCATCCGCGGCGTCCAACGAAACCGGGGTTCTCGACTTCAAGTTTGCCCGCTCGCTCGGCATGCTGGCGCTGGACTGCCAGGCACGCCTGTGCCACGGGCCAACGGTTTCCGCACTGGGGCCGTCCTTCGGCCGCGGCGCGATGACCAACCACTGGGTGGACATCAAGAACGCCAATGTCGTCATCGTCATGGGCGGCAACCCGGCCGAGGCGCATCCGGTCGGCTTCAAGTGGGTGATCGAGGCCAAGATCAGGAACAAGGCCAAGGTCATCGTCATCGATCCGCGCTTCAACCGCACCGCCTCGGTTGCCGACATCTTCTCGCCGATCCGGGCGGGGTCGGACACGGCCTTCCTGATGGGCATGGTCAACTGGCTGCTGCAGCACGACAAGATCCAGCACGACTATGTGCGCGCGTACACCAACGCGTCGCTGATCGTGCGCGAGGATTTCGGCTTCGACGAAGGGTTGTTCTCGGGCTTCGATCCGCAGAAGCTCGTCTACGACAAATCCTCCTGGAACTATGAGCTGGACGCGGCGGGAGATGCGAAACGCGATCCCTCGATGCGCCATCCGCGCTGCGTGCTCAGCCTGCTGAAGCAGCACGTGTCACGCTACACGCCCGAGAAGGTCGAGGAGATCACCGGCGTCCGCAAGGCCGACTTCCTGCAGATCGCCGAGATCGTCGGCTCGTGCTCGGCAAAGGACAAGACCCTGACCTGGCTTTACGCGCTCGGCTGGACGCACCACACCGGCGGCGCGCAGATCATCCGCGGCGCCGCGATGATCCAGCTGCTGCTGGGCAATGTCGGCATGTCCGGCGGCGGAGTCAATGCGCTGCGCGGGCATTCCAACATCCAGGGCTATACCGACCTTGGCCTGCTGTCGGTGCGGCTGCCGGGCTACATGGACCTGCCCACCGACAGGCAGCAGACCCTGAAGCAATACCTGGCCGATGCCACGCCCAAGGCCGTGCTGCCCGATCAGGTGAACTACTGGAAGAACCTGCCCAAGTTCTTCGTCTCACTGCAGAAGAACCTGTTCGGCAAGCATGCCACTGCCGAAAACAACTGGGCCTTTGACCTGCTGCCAAAGTGGGACCGCAGCTACGACATGCTGGCCTATTTCGACCTGATGTACGAGGGCAAGGTCAACGGCTATGTGGTCCAGGGGTTCAACCCGCTGGCGGCGATGCCTGACAAGAACAAGACCTCGGCCGCGCTGTCGAAACTGAAGTTCCTCGTGGTCATCGACCCGCTGGTGACCGAGACCTCCAACTTCTGGCGCAACGAAGGCAAGTTCAACGACGTCAAGACCGAAGAGATCATGACCGAAGTCTTCCGGCTGCCGTCGAGCTGCTTTGCCGAGGAAGACGGGACGGTCGTGAACTCCGGCCGCTGGCTGCAATGGCACTACGCGGGCCAGCAGCCGCCGGGCGAGGCGCGCCATGATCCGGCCATTCTCGGCGGCATCATGATGGAGCTGCGGCGGCTTTACGAGAAGGAAGGCGGCGCCTGCCCGGAGCAGGTGCTGCACATGACCTGGGACGAGGCGACCTATCACGATCCGCACAGCCCGCATCCCGAGGAAATGGCCAAGGAAGCCAACGGCTACGCCTTGGCAGACGTGTTCGACGAGACCGGCAAGAAGATCCTGCGCAAGGGCCAGCTGCTGGATTCGTTCGCGCAACTGCGCGACGACGGCACCACCTCAAGCTATTGCTGGATCTTCGCCGGTTCCTGGACCGAGGCGGGCAACCAGATGGCCAGGCGCGACAACACCGACACGGGCCTGGGCAACACGCCGGGCTGGGCCTGGTCCTGGCCCGCGAACCGCCGCATTCTCTACAACCGCGCCTCGATGGACGAGATGGGAAATCCCTGGGACCCCAAGCGCCAGATCCTGCATTGGAACGGCGAGAAATGGGTCGGCGCTGACGTGCCCGACTTTCCGCTCACTGCGGCGCCCGGCACGCCCGTCGGACCCTTCATCATGCTGCCCGAAGGCGTCGGGCGCCTGTTCTCGGTCGGCGGCATGATCGACGGCCCCTTCCCCGAGCATTACGAGCCGGTTGAAAGCCCGATCGCGAAGAACCCCCTGCACGACAAGGTCACGCACAACCCGACCGCCCGCATCTTCCAGAACGATGCGCAGCGGATGGGCAACCGCACCGAGTTCCCCTATGTCGCCACGACCTATTCCATCACGGAACTGTTCCGCCACTGGACCAAGCACTCGCACCTGAACGCCATGCTCCAGCCCGAGCAATTCGTCGAGATCGGCGAAAAGCTGGCCGCGGACAAGGGCATCGCCCATGGCGACACGGTGAAGATCACGACCAAGCGCGGCCATATCACTGCCAAGGCCGTGGTGACCAAGCGCATGCGCACGCTCCGGGTGGCCGGGCAGGCGGTCGATCAGATCGGCATCCCCTGTCATTGGGGCTTCGAGGGGGCGACCCGCAAGGGCTATCTCGCCAATACGCTTGCGCCCGGTGTCGGCGACGCCAATTCGCAAACGCCGGAATTCAAGGCATTCCTTGTAAACATTGAAAAAGTGGCGGGAGCGCAAGCATGAACTCGCAAAACATCATCCGTAGCTCGGCCTCGTCGGAGCTGACACCCGCCCCCCGCATCCGCGACCATCAGATGGAAGTGGCCAAGCTGATCGACGTGTCGATCTGCATCGGCTGCAAGGCGTGCCAGGTCGCTTGCAACGAATGGAACGACCTGCGCGGCGACGTGCAGGAGAATGTCGGCGTCTACGACAATCCGCGCGACCTGTCGCCCAATACCTGGACCCTGATGCGCTTCACCGAGCATGAGGACCAGGCGGGCAAGCTGGAATGGCTGATCCGCAAGGACGGCTGCATGCATTGCGAGGATCCCGGCTGCCTGAAAGCCTGCCCTGCGCCGGGCGCCATCGTCCAGTATGCCAACGGCATCGTCGACTTCCAGTCCGACCTGTGCATCGGCTGCGGCTATTGCGTCGCTGGCTGCCCCTTCGACGTGCCGCGTATTTCCAAGCTGGACAACAAGGCCTACAAGTGCACGCTGTGCTCGGACCGCGTTTCGGTCGGGCAGGAGCCTGCCTGCGTCAAGACCTGCCCGACCGGCGCCATCGCCTTCGGCTCGAATGCAGAGATGCAATCCCTTGCCGGCGAGCGCGTGGCCGAGCTGAACGAGCGCGGCTATGCCAGGGCCGGCCTGTATGACCCGGCGGGGGTCGGCGGCACCCACGTGATGTATGTGCTGCAACATGCCGACGACCCGAAGCGTTACGCGGGCTTGCCGAAGGACCCGGAGATCAGCACAGTCGTTTCGGGCTGGAAGGATGGCCTGAAACCCGTCGCCGGCTTCGTCGGCGCGGCGGCGGTCGTGGGCATGGCGGCGCATTTCATGGCGGTCGGCCCCAACACCACCGAAACAGACGACCACGACGCCCCGACTGACGGCGCGGCATAAGCGGAGACCGGAAATGGCGACCAACAACGACAGGATCCTGCGCACGAAATTCGCCGAGCGGCTGTGTCACTGGGCAATCGTGCTCTGCTTCTTCCTTGCGGCGGTTTCGGGAATCTCATGGTTCTTCCCGACGGTGAGCTGGCTGAGCGGCTTGCTTGGCACGCCGCAGATGGCGCGGCTGCTCCACCCGTTCCTGGGCATCGCGGTGTTCGCGGGGCTTTGCTACATGTTCTGGCGCTTCGTCGGCCACAACATGCCCGCGCGCACCGACGCGATCTGGTTCCGCCGCGCCAGGGAAGTGCTGCTGAACCAGCATGGCGGCGAACCGCTGCAGATCGGCAAGTACAACGCCGGCCAGAAGGTGCTGTTCTGGCTCATCATGGCTTCGATCCTGGCCCTGCTGGTCTCCGGCCTGATCATGTGGCGCGCCTATTTTGCCGAGTATTTCCCGATTCCCGTGCTCCGCCTGGCGATCCTGGCCCATTCCGTCGCGGGGATCGGCCTGATCCTGCTGATCGTGGGCCACATCTATCTGGCGATCTGGGTCCGCGGCTCGATCACCGGCATGGTGACGGGCTACGTCTCGCGCGCCTGGGCCAGGCAACACCATGACCGCTGGTATGGCGAGTTGCAGGCAAAGAAGTCGAAAGCGGCGCAAGCGAAGGGGAACGAGGCATGAACCAGCATCAGACCACGCCGGGAACACTGCCATCGGACGAGGCCTCCCGGCATTTCACGCCGCTGATCCAGCCAGAACTTGCCGGTCTTTACAGCCGCCGCGCCAGGCGCCTGCGCGCGCTGGCCGAAGGGCACGACCTTGCCGATTACCTGCGCCTGGCCGCCCGCGTGGCCGAGGTGCAGGCGTCGCTTGTGCCCGAGACCGGTGGTTCCGGCCCGGCAGACGCCGGGGCCATCCCGCAGGAGGGGCATTGGGGCGCCCTGCTTGATCGGTTGATCGAGCGGCTCGCGCACGATGTTCCCGCCCCGGTCGCCCCGCATCTTGCGGCGCTGCGCGCCCTCCCCGCGGATGCGCGCCTTGGCGCCGCCCAGGCGCTGACCGAGGGCCGCTTTGATGCGGTGCCGGCGGCAATCGCGCCCTTCCTCTGGGCTGCGCTCTCGCTGCAATGTGCCAGCGCCGCGCGGGCGGCGCCCGTGCCCGACAGCGGCCCGGCCGAGCACGCCTCCTGCCCGGTCTGCGGCACTGCCCCCGTGGCAAGCCTGACCCTGATCGGCGACCGCCAGGGCATGCGCTATCTGCATTGCGCGCTCTGCGAGAGCCAGTGGCACATGGTGCGGGCGAAATGCACCAACTGTGGCGAAGCCTCGGAGCTTGACTACCTCAGCTTCGACACCGCCGAAGCCACAGTACGCGCCGAAAGCTGCGGCGTGTGCCACGGCTACCTGAAGGTCATCTCACTGGAACGCGACCCGCAGGCCGAGGCCGTGGCCGATGACCTTGCCACCCTGGCCCTGGACGATGCCGTGACGGCGGAGGGCTATCAACGGACCGGGTTCAATCCCTTTGCTCTGCCGGGATGAGGCGTTGCCCGACCTGTCCTGCTGGCGACCAGATTCTTCGCCTACCCGAACGCCCGCACGCCAGTCATCCATTCGTGAAGCACGAATCCGAACAGCACCCAGCCTGCCAGCCCCGCGACCGCCACCATCGCATCGCGCGCAGGTGTCCCGGCCGGGCAGCTGGTTCCTGCTTCCCGGTCCCGCCGGCGCGCTGACACGAAGTCCGCCACCGCCCACGCCAGGAATGCGCCAAACAGCACCACTGCCGCGAGTGTGCCGTTGGCAAGCAGGTGCCCCAGGGCCCAGGCCTGCACGCCTGCCAGCATCGGATGACCAAGCGCAGCCTTGATGCGGTTGCGAGGCACATAGGCCGCCGCAATCAGCACAAAGGCCGGGATCGCGAGCAATGCGGCAACGTACCGCCCCCACACCGGCGGCGTCCAGACCACCACAGGATCCGCGCTGGCCAGCCCGTAGCCCCAGACAACCAGCGCCAGGCCGGCAATCGAAACCAGGGTGTACAAGCCTTTCCAGCGACGGGGGCCGAGCCTGGCAATCTGCGCGGTGCGCCATGGGTCGGCAACCATGCGTACCGAGTGCGAACCCAGAAAAATGAGCAATCCCAGAACCAGTACCGTCATGCTGATACCCCTTTCTCTAGCGCCCGTCCCACGCCTAAGCTAGTCACATTGCGTTGCAGCGGTCCAGCCTTGACCAGGAGGGTTTCCCATGCTTCAGAACAGTGACGTCGCGGCCAGGATTCCTGCGCAAGACCTCGCACGAGCGAGATCCTTCTATTCGAGCAAGCTCGGTCTTGAACCAGTGGAGGAACGGCCCGGCGGCCTGCGCTACAAGTGCGGCAACAGCTACTTCGTACTTTTCGAGTCGGCTGGCTCGGCCTCTGGCACTCACACACAAATGGCCTGGGAGGTCGATGACCTCCAGGCAACCGTTAGCGAGCTGCGGCAGCTGGGAGTCGTGTTCGAAGAATACGATCTTCCCGGCCTCAAGACCATCAATGGGATCGCCGAGGTCCAGGGGAACTACCCGTCCAAGGGTGGCATAGGCGAGAAAGGTGCCTGGTTCAGAGACAGCGAGGGCAACCTCCTTGCCGTCGGGCAACCGATCAGGTGAGTCGATCGACCTGATGGAACTGTTCCTTCGGACACCGCAGTTCGCGTCGCCCTGAACCCGGAGAAGCAAGATGCCATACGTCACGTCCGACGGTGTTTCGATCCACTACGAGGTCAAGGGCCAGGGTTCGCCCGTGCTACTCCTGGCGGGGCTTGCGGGAGTCGGCGCATCCTGGGGACCACAGATCGACCTGTTCGCCGGGCATCACCAGGTGATCGTGCCGGATCACCGCGGCACCGGCCAGTCCGAGCGCACCGCGCGCGACATGACGATTGCGCAACACGCGCGGGACATGGCGCGGGTCATCGAGGCAGTCGGGTGCGGGCCGGTCCATGTGGTCGGGTCCTCGACCGGAGGCGCCATCGCGCAGCTGCTGGCAATCAAACACCGCGAGCGATTGCGCAGCGCGACCATTGTCTCTTCGATTGCCCGCGCGGACGCGTTCTACCGCCGCCAGTTCGACATGCGGCGACGCATGCTGACCGATTCCGGCCTGCGCGCGTCCACCGAGGCGAACGCACTATTCCTGTTCGACCCGAAATTCAGTCGCGAGCACCCGGAGCAGGTACAGGCGTGGGTGAATGCGGCATCGGCCGGCACATTCGACCCGGAGATCGGATTTGCCCGGATCGACATGATCGTAGGACACGACGCCTTCGATGATCTTCCATCGATCACGACGCCGACGCTGGTACTGGTGGGCGAGCGCGACTTCTGCGCCCCGCCGCACTTCTCTGCGGAGATTGCAGCGCGGATTCCGGGAGCGGAGTTTGCCACCCTGGACGGTGGTCATTTCATCTTCCTCGAGAAGCCGGTACTACTGCACGACACTGTCGAAGCCTTCATTGCCAGGCACGAACGATGATCGGTTCGAGGGCGCGGCGCCAACATGCCATGTCATGGCTCGCCGCCGCCCGCCTCTGCCTGCGCCGGGGCCACCCCATCCTCGCGCAGCCAGACAATAAACTCGGCGCCCTGTCCCACCGCGCTCTCCACGGTAATGCGGCCGCCGTAGCGCTCCACCAGCGCATAGCTGATGGATAGCCCCAGACCCGTCCCCATCTGCTTCTTGGTCGTGAAGAACGGATTGAACAGGTTGGGCAAGTCTTCTTCCCGGATGCCGTGGCCGGTGTCGCGCACATGCAGCGTCACGCCCTGCCCGTCCCATTCGCGCGTGCCCAGCGTGAGCGTGCCGCCCTCGGGCATGGCGTGGATGGCATTGGTCAGCAGGTTGACCACCACCTGCTGCAACTCGCTGCGGCTGATGCGCACCTGGCGCGTGGCCAGGCAATCCAGCTCGACCCGGATCGACGCGCCCTTCAGCATGTGCTGGACCAGGTCGACGCAGCCGGCCGCCACTTCACTCACATCCAGGCGCTCGATATTGCCGGCGTAGGCCTCTGGCCGGACAAACTGCAGCAGCCGGCTGGTCAGCAGGTGGATACGCCGCACCTGCTCGTCGATCAGCCTCAACTCGTGCCGGACTGGCTCGGCAGCCGGGCCAAGAATCTCGCGCGCCACGTCCAGGTTGCCCTGGATGACCGCGATCGGATTGTTGATCTCATGTGCCACGCCCGCTGTAAGGTGCCCTGCGACGGCGAGCTTCTCCGACGTGATCAGCTGCTGCCGGGTGGCACGCAGCTCGGCGTTTGCGTCCTCCAGCTCGCGCGTGCGCTCCGCCACCTTGCGATCGAGCGAGTCCGCCCAGTCCCTGAGCTGGTCATTGCGCTGCCGCAGGGCCGACAGCAGCTGGTCGAACTGGCTGGCGAGCTGGCCCAGCTCGTCATCGCTGCGCACCGGGCCCACGCGCGCATCGGTGTCGCCCGCCTTCAGCGCCTGCATGGTGCCGACCATCCGCGCCATCGGCGCGAACACGCGCCTGGCCCAGAACAAGGCCAATAACGACCCCGCCACGCCCAGCAGCAGGAACAGGCCCACCAGCACCCCAAAAGCCAGGTTCTTCACCTGGCCGATGGGCCTGGCAAGATAGCCAACATAGAGCATGCCGATCCGCTCGCCGCGGCTGTCCACGATCGGCTCATAGGCGCTCATGTACCAGTCGCTGACCACGAACGCCAGGTCCAGCCATTTCTCGCCGCGCAGCAGCACCTTGTCGCGCACCTCGCGGGAGACCCGCGTTCCCAGGGCGCGCTCGCCATGGAACAGCCGCACGTTGGTGGCAATGCGCGTGTCGTCCAGGAACAGGGTCGCCGTGCCCTCGCTGCCACGAGGCAGCGATTCCGGCTGGTAGACCAGCGCGTTGATCGTGTCGATGAAGCCGAGGTTGTGGTTCAGCAGCGTGCCGCCATGCAGGATCGCCACCAGGGTTCCCGCCTGGTCAAATACCGGTGCGGCCGCGTGCATCACCATGCCGCGGCTTTCCTGGGTCCTGTCGGTCGGCGCTGCGTTGGCGGTGGGGCGTAGCGCCACCTGTGCGCGTCGGGCAAGCTCGCCGGAAACCGCGGCCAGTTGCGTGGCAGACCATGCGTCGGTGGCGGCGTCCGTGCGGCCGGCGGCGGCGCTGGCCACCACGCGCCAGGCTGCGTAATCCGCCCCTGCCGCGACAGCAGGCGCAGCGGCAAGCAGCCGCCCTTGCGGATCGAGCAACTGCAGGAAATCGAGCCCATGCGTGCGCCGCGCGTCAGCCAGGATCCCGGGCATGGCGCCGCCGCGGCGAAGTCCGTCCACCAGCGCATACGACCTCGCCTCCTGCAGGACACGGTCGCCCACGCCGCCGACCATATGCTCGAAGTACTCGTGGGCGACCAGCAGGTCGCTGTTGACCTTATAGGCAAGCAAGGCCTGGAACGCGCGATTGCCCCACAACCCCATGATCAGCAGCAGCGCCAGCAGCGCCACCAGCAGGGGCGCGACCACGATGGATACAAGCTTGGCCCGCAGCGAGGCGCGATAGCGGCGCAGCAGCGCAGCCGGGCTCAAGGACGCAGGCCCCACTGCAGGCACTTGCGGTCCAGCGTGCGGCGCGAGATGCCAAGCCGGCGCGCCGCTTCCACCCGGTTGCCGCCCTCGGCCGCCAGCACCTGCAGGATGTGCCGCCGCTCCACCGACTCCAGCAGGGTGCCGTCGTCGGCCGGCATGGCTGCATCCTCGCGCTCTTCTTCCGGAAGGTTGGCTTGAGCCGGATCGGCCTGGTGCGCCAGCAGCTCGACCGGGTATTCGCCAAGGATCAGCGCCCGCTCCACCAGGTTGCGCAGTTCGCGCGCATTGCCTGGCCAGTCGTAGCCCTTGAGCACCCGGATCAATGAGGGCGAAAGCGGCACCGCCGGCAGCCCGAGCTGGGCCGACAGCTGCTCCGAGAAATGCTCGGCCAGCGGCACGATGTCTTCCGGCCGCGTGCGCAACGGCGGGATGCCGACGGACACGACGTCGAGCCGGTAGAACAGGTCCTGGCGGAAGCGCCCGGCGGCGACCTCGTTGGCCAGGTTGCGGTTGCAGGCCGCGACGATGCGCACGTCCACGGCAATCTCGCGCTCGGTGCCGAGCGGCCGGATGCGCCGATCCTCGATCACCCGCAACAGCTTGGCCTGCATCGCCAGCGGCAGCTCCGAGATCTCGTCCAGGAACAGCGTGCCGCCGTCGGCATAGAGGAACAGGCCATGGCGCCCGCCGGCCGCGCCGGTGAAGGCACCCTTGGCGTGGCCGAACAATTCGCTTTCGATGATCTCGGGCGCCATCGCGCCGCAGTTCAGCGGCACGAACTGGCCCTGCCGTCCGCTCAGGCGATGCAGCTCGCGCGCCACCACTTCCTTGCCGGTGCCGGACTCGCCCGTCACCAGTACCGTCGATGGCATCGGTGCCACCCGCGCCACCAGCGCCACGACCTTCTTCATGGCCTCGGACTCGCCAATGAAGTGCTTGTGGATGGTGTACTTGTCCAGCTCGCGGCGCAGCAGGTAGTTCTCGCGCGCGAGCCGGGTCCGGTCGAAGCAGCGCCGGATCGCATTGAGCATCTGGTCGACGCGGAACGGCTTGACGATGAAGTCCGCCGCGCCCGAGCGCAGCGCGGCAATCGCCGTGTCCATGTCGGCGAAGGCCGTCATCAGGATCACGTCGGCGGGGTTGCCGGCCGCGCGCAGTGCCTTGAGCCACTCCATCCCGCTGGCACCGGGCAGCGCCACATCGAGCAGGATCAGGTCGAAATGCCGTTGCTCCAGCAGCGCGGCACCCGCTTCGGCGCTGTCGGCCGTCACTACGCTGCCCACCTTGCCTTCGAGCGCGCGCGACAGGAACGAACGCATGCCGGCCTCGTCGTCCACCACCAGGATCGTGCGACGCTGCCAGTTGTCGGCATCGGGCGGGTTGCTTTGTCTTTCGCTCATCACTTTAGTTGTTGCGGGCCAAGGGAAGAGTCTAGCGACAGTCGGCCACCCGGCTGTATTGGGAATTAAACCGAGCCGGCCGCCGCACATGGACATTTTGGCCCGGGCAAGGGGCCTCCGTCCGGACATTTTGTCCAAGGCTGCGCCCCGGCGCGCGGGGCCGCGCGACGCAATCCATTGACGACAAAGGGATTGCGCCTTGGGCATGGCTTTTGCTGAACCACGCACTCCAGCCCGTCGCATCACGCGCAAAAAGAGGCTGCCACTTCCAGGTAGGAGACACCTTCATGTCATACCCCGCGCAAGCGCAAACGCCCTCGCAGAAGTCCCAGCACGCGTCGCCGTCCCGGCCAGCATCACGCCCGTCGGCCTTCTCCAAGGAGGCCATCATCGCCCGCCCCGGCTTCAACCGCTGGATGGTGCCGCCCGCGGCGCTGGCGGTGCACCTGTGCATCGGCCAGGCCTATGCCTTCTCGGTCTTCAACGAACCGCTGACCCGGATCCTTGGCGTCACGCAGTCCGCGCCGGGCGACTGGCAACTGACCACGCTGGGCTGGGTGTTCTCGCTGGCGATCTTCTTCCTCGGCATCTCTGCCGCCTTTGCCGGCAAGTGGCTGGAGAAGGTCGGGCCGCGGCGCACCATGTTCACTGCGGCGTGCTGCTTCGGCGGCGGCTTCCTGGTGTCGGCGCTGGGCATCTGGCTGCATCAGATCTGGCTGCTCTACCTGGGCTACGGCGTGCTGGGCGGAATCGGGCTGGGGCTGGGCTACGTGTCGCCCGTGTCCACGCTGATCCGCTGGTTCCCCGACCGCCGCGGCATGGCCACCGGCATGGCGATCATGGGCTTCGGCGGCGGCGCGATGATCGGCGCGCCGCTGTCGGTCGCGCTGATGAACACCTTCAAGAGCGCGACCAGCGCGGGCGTGGCTCAGACCTTCCTGGTGATGGGCGTGGTCTACTTCATCTCGATGTCGATCGGCGCGCTGGCCATCCGCATCCCGGCCCCGGGCTGGGCGCCCCCGGGCTACGTTCCCACCACCAAGGCCCGCAAGATGGTCACGCACGCCAACGTGCATATCGACCAGGCGCTGAAGACGCCGCAATTCTACCTGCTGTGGGTGATCCTGTTCCTGAACATCACCGCCGGCATCGGCGTGCTGGGCCAGGCTGCGGTGATGATCCAGGAAACCTTCAAGGGCAGCATCACTGCGGCAGCCGCCGCCGGCTTCGTCGGCCTGCTCAGCATCGGCAACATGACGGGGCGCTTCCTGTGGAGCTCCGCCAGCGACTACTTCGGCCGCAAGATCACCTATGCCATCTTCTTCGCCTTCGGCGCCGCGCTGTACATGGCGGTGCCGGCCGTCGGCTCGTCCGGCAACGTGGCCCTGTTCGTGGTCTGCTACTTCCTGATCCTGACCATGTATGGCGGCGGCTTCAGCACCATTCCCGCCTACCTGGCCGACATGTTCGGCACGGCCTACGTCGGCGGCATCCATGGCCGCCTGCTGACCGCCTGGGCCGCTGCCGGCATTGCCGGCCCGGCGCTGGTCAACTACATCCGCGAGCACAAGCTGGCCATGGGTGTGCCCAGGTCAGAGGTCTATGTCGACACCCTGCACATCATGGCCGGCCTGCTGGTGGCGGGGTTCGTCTGCAACCTGCTGATCCGGCCGGTGCATGAGCGCCACCACCTGCGCGAAGCCACCAGCGCAGCCTGAGCGCCACCCCGGCTTCCGATACCAATACACAGGAGACACCACCGTGCAAGACGACCGTACTTTCGGCAAGACGCTGCTGCTGCTCGCGTTCTGGGCATACGTGCTGATCCCGCTGGGCGCGGGGATCTGGTCGACCCTCGGCAAGGCCATGAAGCTGTTCAGCTGAGCGCTCGCGCCGGCCATCCGCTGCGTCCTGATCCATCTTCGCAGCGCACACCCGAGTGCCTCCTGACTGGTGCCGCGGGATCCTGTCGCATGACTGTGATCCCGCGCAATCGCGTCATCTGTACCGGTGGCGCGAAGTGCCTGGCAAGCGCTGCTTCCGGCCTGAAGAACTGAGCTTGAACGGTTCCGCAAGAACTGTATCCCTAGCGGGCAGGCTGTAGTCCTTACGCTTGTCCGTAGTCTCGCGCGACACGCCGTCGTGCCGGCGGCCACCCCACGGAGAGCACATCGATGTACGGACTCACAGCCCTGGAACTCGCTCGAATCCAGTTCGGATTCACGGTTTCCTTCCACATATTATTTCCCGCCATCACGATCGGGCTGGCATGTTTCCTGGCGTTCCTGGAAGCACGCTGGCTCTACACCAAGGACACGGTGTACAGGACCCTGTACCAGTTCTGGATCAAGATCTTCGCGTTGAACTTCGGCATGGGGGTCGTTTCCGGCCTGGTCATGGCCTATGAGTTCGGCACCAACTGGTCTGGCTTCTCGCAGTTTGCGGGGAGCGTCACCGGACCGTTGCTGACCTACGAGGTGCTGACCGCCTTCTTCCTGGAAGCGGGCTTCCTGGGCGTGATGCTGTTCGGCTGGAACCGGGTCGGGCCGGGGCTGCATTACTTCTCGACGGTGATGGTGGCGCTCGGCACCATGATTTCCTCCACCTGGATCCTGGCATCCAACAGCTGGATGCATACGCCGGCCGGCTACGTCATCGTTGCCGGCAAGGTGGTGCCGACCGACTGGCTCGAGGTGATCTTCAACCCGTCGTTCCCCTACCGCCTGGCGCACATGGTGATCGCCGCGCTGCTGTCCACGGCACTGTTCGTGGCGGCATCCTCGGCCTGGCAGCTGCTGCATGGCCGCGCCGTGCCCGCCGCCCGCAAGATGCTGTCGATGGCGCTGTGGATGGTGCTGATCGCTGCGCCGATCCAGGCGGTGGTGGGCGACGCCCACGGCCTCAACACGCTGGAGCACCAGCCCGCCAAGATCGCGGCGATGGAGGGGCACTGGGACACCGCGGCCAAGGATGACAAGGGCGGCTTCCCGCTGATCGTCTTCGGCATCCCCGACATGGAACGCGAGGAAACCCGCTACGCCATCGAGATTCCGCGCCTCGGCAGCCTGATCCTCACGCACAGCCTTGACGGCCAGATCCGCGGCCTGAAGGACTTCCCCAAGGAAGACCGCCCCAATGCCACGGTGCTGTTCTTCACCTTCCGCATCATGGTTGGCCTGGGCGTGGCGATGATCCTGTTCGGCCTGCTGGGCTGGGTGCTGCGCCGCAACGGCGCCCTGTACCGGTCCAAGGCTTTCCTGCGCCTCGCGGTGCTGATGGGCCCCGCCGGCCTGATCGCGCTGCTGGCCGGCTGGATGACCACCGAGATCGGCCGCCAGCCGTGGGTGGTCTATGGCCTGCTGCGTACCCATGATGCCGTTTCCGCGCATGCGGCCGGCCCGGTGGCGCTGTCGCTGGCGCTGTTCGTGGTGATCTACTTCGTCTGCTTCGGCGTGGGCATCCGCTACATGCTCAAGCTGGCCAGCGCCGGCCCCGCCCCCGACGCGCACCCGCACGAAGAGCCGTCCTACGGCCCCGGCAGCGTCGTCCCCGCCGCCATCGCCGCGGCTTCCACACCCAACCCGATGGCCCCGCACGGCCAGCGCGAATCCTGAACAGGTGATCAACATGGGTATCAACCTTCCGGTTATCTGGGCCGCCCTGATCTTCTTCGGCGTGATGATGTACGTCATCATGGACGGATTCGATCTTGGCATCGGCATTCTCTTTCCCTTCGTCGGCGACCGTCATGACCGCGACGTCATGATGAACACGGTGGCCCCGGTCTGGGACGGCAACGAAACCTGGCTGGTGTTGGGCGGCGCGGCGCTGCTGGGCGCCTTCCCGCTGGCCTACTCGGTGCTGCTCAGCGCCTTCTACCTGCCGCTGATGTTCATGCTGATGGGGCTGATCTTCCGCGGCGTGGCCTTTGAATTCCGCTTCAAGGCCAGCGACCGCAGCCGCCCATACTGGGATGCCGCGTTCACGTGGGGATCGGTGCTCGCCGCCTTCTTCCAGGGCGTGACACTGGGCGCCTATATCGACGGCATCGCCATGGAAGGCACCACCTTCACCGGCGGCGCGCTCGACTGGCTGGCGCCGTTCCCGGTCTTCTGCGGCGTGGGCGTGGTGATCACCTATGCCTTCCTCGGGGTCACCTGGCTCATCATGAAGACCGAGGGCCGCCTGCAATGGACCATGCTGCGCGTGACCAACGTGCTGACCGGCGTGATGCTGGCAATGGTCGCGGCGGTGAGCGTGTGGACGCCGCTGACCCATCCGGAGATCGCGCAACGCTGGTTCGCGCTGCCCAACCTGTTCTTCTTCCTGCCGGTCCCGCTGCTGGTGCTGTTCTCGGCCTTCGGCATCTACCGGTCCCTGCGCAAGCACCCGAACGTGTCGCCGTTCCTGTATGCGCTGCTGATGATCTTCATGGGCTATACCGGGCTTGCCATCAGCATCTGGCCCAATATCATCCCGCCGTCGATCTCGATCTTCGATGCGTCGTCGCCCCCGCAAAGCCAGGGCTTCGCGCTGGTCGGCACCCTGTTCATCGTGCCGATCATCCTGGCCTACACCTCCTGGTCCTATTACGTGTTCCGCGGCAAGGTCAAGCGCGGGGAGGGGTATCACTGATGGCCAGGATCCTGCAATCGCGGCTGGCGGCCCGCCTGGGCTGGCTGCTGGCCCTGTGGCTGGCGGGGGTCGGCACGGTCTTTGTCTGCGCAAGCCTGATGAAGCTGCTGATGCGCGCAGCCGGGCTTGCCAACTGAAGCCATGCCGTCCTCTGGCCCGCTCTCCCGTCCCGCGCTGCCCGCGCGCACCGCCGGCGTGTTCGACACGCTCGCGGCAGCCTGGGCGGGACGCCCCGACCTTGCACCCTGGCTGCATTCGCTGAAGGTGTTCGGCGCGGCGATGCTGGCGCTCTACGTGGCGCTGGCGCTCGGGCTGCCGCGGCCCTACTGGGCCATGGCCACCGTCTACCTGGTGTCCAGCCCGCTGGCCGGCGCCACCTATGCCAAGGGCACCTACCGCGTCTTCGGCACGCTGCTGGGCGCGGTATGCGCGGTGGCGCTGGTGCCCTGGCTGGTCGACGAGCCGGTGCTGCTGATGGCCGCGATCGCGTGCTGGACCGGCACCCTGCTCTACCTGTCCTTGCTGGAGCCGGCGCCGCGCAACTACATCTGCCTGCTGGCCGCCTATACGCTGTCGATCGTGGCGCTGCCGACGGTCACCAACCCGGCCACGGTCTTCGACGTGGCCCTCACCCGCATCGAGGAAATCGTCATCGGCATCGTCTGCGCCAGCGTGGTCAGCGCGGTGGTGTTTCCCTCGCGCACCACGCCGGCGCTGGCCGCGCGCGCGTCGGCGTGGCTGGACCACGCCTCGCGCTGGATCACCGACGTGCTGGCCGCCGGCGCCAGCGCGGGCCAGCGCCATGACAGCTTCAGCCTGCTGGCCGCCGATATCCTGGCAATGGAAACCCAGCTGGCGCAGCTGACCTATGAAGCCGACGGCGCCCTGACCCTGCGGCGCGCACGTGCCCTGCACCAGCGCATGACGGCGCTGCTGCCGCTGGTGCTGGCGCTGGCCGATGCCGCCAGCGCCTTGCGCCGGCATCCGGCGGGCATGCCTGACACCGTCGCGCAGCGCATGCGCGCCACGCTGGCCTGGATCGCCGGCGACGCCGGCGCGTCCCGGCCCCCGCCTTCCTGGTACCCGGCAGGCACCACGCCCGCCGCACCCGCGGACTGGCATGCACGGCTGGTCGCGGCGACCTGCACCTACCTGGATGGACTGGGCGATCTCTGGCAGGACTGCCGCCTGCTGCAGGCCAGCCTGCGCCAGGGCGGAAGCGAGCCCACCGCGCTGCGGTACCGCGTGGAACCCGCCGGGCAGGCCCGGCACCATGACCACGCGCAGCTGGTGTTCCGCGGCGCCACCGCCGGCTCGGCCACCTTCGTCGCGGGCCTGCTGTGGATGGTGTCGGGCTGGGTCGACGGCGCGGTCCCGGTCGGCCTGGCCGCGCTTGCCAGCTGCTTTATCGCCACCACCGCGGAGCCGCGGCTGATGGCCGGCCGCGTGATCGCGTGGAGCATCGGCTGTGCGCTGCTGTCCTGGTATTACCAGTTCGTGGTGCTGCAGCTGGCCCATGACTTCGGCTCGCTGGCCGCCCTGCTGTCCGGGCCGTACCTGGTCATCGGCGCCATGACGACGCAGCCGCGCAATGCGCTGTTCGGCGTGTTGCTGGCGGTCACGGCGGCGTCGTTCCCGGGCCCGCAGCACCTGACCGCGGCCAGTTTCGCCGGCATCTTCAACAGCAGCCTGGCAAGCCTGGCGGCGCTGGTGTTCTCCGCCTTGTGGGCGGTCCTGATGCAGCCCTTCGGCCAGCAGCTGGTGGCCTACCGGCTGGCCAGGGCCAACTGGAACGAGATCGCGCTGGCGGCGCACCCACGCGCGCCGGTCAACAGCGCACGGCTGCGCGGCCGCATGCTGGACCGGCTGCTGCGCCAGTGGCCGCCATTGACCCGCCGCAACAATGCCAGCGGCAGGCAGGCCGGCAGCGCCGTTGCCGACTTCCTGGTCGAATCCGCCGCGCTCGCGCTGCGGCGCGCCCCCGCTGGCGTGCCTGCGCCGCACCGCCGTGCCGTGGAGCGCGTGCTGGCCGGCGTGGCACGCCACTACCGCCAGTGCGCGCGCGCCGGCCATGCCCGCCCGCCCGCTCCGGCACTGGCGGCGCTGATCGACGCGGCCTTCGTGGCGCTGGCCTCGTCGGCGCACGGCAGCCCCCGCACCGCGCTGGCGGCACTGGCCACCCTGCGGCTGGCCCTGTATCCGCCTACCGAAGGAGAGCCCCATGCACGCCACTGAGTTCGACCTGTACGGCGTCTTCGTGCCGGCCACCGTGGTGTGGATGCTGGCCGCGTTCGCGGTAACCGCCGGCGTGCGCGCCGTGCTCGCCCGGATCGGCTTCTACCGCATCGTCTGGCACCGGTCCTTGTTCAATTTCTCGCTCTATATCCTCGTACTGGGCGCGATCGTCGCGCTCGTCTGGCAGGCTCCATCATGATTCGCAAGCTTTCGCTGCTCGGCCCGGTTGCGGTGACCCTGGCGGCCGTGGTCGCCGCGGCGCTGACCGCCTGGCATTTGTGGCAGTACTACACCGAGGCGCCCTGGACCCGCGACGGCCATGTGCGCGCAGAAGTGATCCAGGTCGCGCCGGATGTCTCCGGCCTGGTCACGGCCGTGCTCGTCGGCGACAACGCCCGGGTGCAACGCGGCCAGGTCCTGTTCGTGGTAGACCAGGAGCGCTTCAGCCTGGCCCTGAAACAGGCCCAGGCCGAAGCCGCTTCGGCGCGCGCCGCGCTGGCACTGGGCCGGCGCCAGGCGGCGAACGCGGCCGCCGTGGCTGCCGCGCAGGCGCGCATCGACGAAGCCGATGCCGCGGTGGACGTGGCCAGGCTCAACCTGGCCCGCTGCCGCGTGACCAGCCCGGTCGACGGCCATGCCAGCGACCGCCTGCCGCGCGTCGGCGACTTTGCCACCCGCGGCAGGCCGGCCCTGTCGGTGGTGGCCAGCGGCTCGCAGTACGTGGAAGGCTATTTCGAGGAAACCAAGCTGCCCGCGATCCGCGTCGGCAGCGCCGCCGAAGTACATATCATGGGCCAGCGCACTCCCTTGCGCGGACATGTGCAGAGCATTGCGCCCGGCATCGAGGACCAGGACCGCGCCATCGGACCCAACATGCTTCCCAGCGTCAACCCGACCTTCAACTGGGTGCGCCTGGCGCAGCGCATACCGGTGCGAATCGCACTGGACCAGGTGCCGGCCGGCGTCCATCTGATCGCCGGCCAGACCGCGACGGTGCGCATCCGGGCGCCGCGAGAATGAGGCGCCCGACGCAGCCATACCGGCCCCGCCGCAACTGTTCTGCTTCCGCTCCTGCCGATTTGTACGCCTGCCGGGCGGCCATCGGTCCCTACCATGGACGGCATGGCATGCGCCATGCCCCACCCCATTGCCCCCGGGAGATTCGCCATGCAAGCAGCGCTTGTGCAAGAAATGCCCGCCACCCGCAGTCCTGAGGCGCCCGCGCCGGACCATGCATCACCCGCCTGCCGGGACCAGCTGGGCCGTCCGCTGCGCGACCTGCGGCTCTCGGTGATCGACCAGTGCAACTTCCGCTGCACCTACTGCATGCCCAAGGAGCGCTTCGGGCGCGACTATCCGTTCCTGTCGCCCGAGCAGCGCCTGTCCGATGCGGAGCTGCTGCGCATCGTGCGCGCCTTTGTCGGCCTGGGCGTCGAGAAGGTGCGCCTGACCGGCGGCGAGCCGCTGCTGCGCAAGGGCATCGAGTCGCTGGTCGAACGCATTGCGGCCATGCGTACCCTGGATGGCCGGCAGGTGGAAGTGGCCATGACCACCAACGGCAGCCTGCTGGCCCGCAAGGCGCGTTCGCTGCGCGACGCGGGCCTGGGCCGGGTCACGGTCAGCCTGGACAGCCTGGATGACCAGATCTTCCGCGCCATGAACGATGTCGATTTCCCGGTCGGGCGCGTGCTGGAGGGCATCGACGCGGCCATCGCGGCGGGCCTGGCACCAGTCAAGGTCAACTGCGTGGTCGAGCGCGGCACCAACGACGCGCAGGTGCTGCCGATGGTGGAGCACTTCCGTGGCAGCGACGTCACGCTGCGCTTTATCGAATATATGGATGTGGAAGGCCCGAGCGGCTGGTCACAGTCACGCGTCGTCCCGTCCGACGAGATCCGCGGCATGGTCGAACGCGCGCATGCGCTGCTGCCGGTCACCCGGCGCGACGGCGAAACCGCCAGCAACTACCTGCTGGCCGACGGCAGCCTGAAGCTGGGCTTTATCTCCAGCGTTTCGCACCCGTTCTGCGGCGATTGCACCCGCGCACGCGTTTCGGTCGACGGCCGGCTTTACCTGTGCCTGTTCGCCACCAGTTCTGTCGACCTGCGCCAGCACCTGGGTGCCGCACGCCCCGATGAAGCCGTTGCTGACGCGGTCCGGCAAGCCTGGCAGGCCCGCGGCGACCGCTACTCAGAGCTGCGCGCGGACCGGCTGGCCAGCGGCAAGCGCCAGTACCCGACGGTGCGCATGTCGCTGGTAGGGGGCTGAGCCGCGGGCGCGGCTTTCGGTCACTCAGTCAGGATTCGGGAAAGCCTGCGCGGCAAGCTCCGCGCCGGCTGGCGTCAGGCTCGCGTGACCGCGGCCTTCCTGGTCGATCGCCACGTCCGCCAGTCCGGCGGCTTGCAGCTGCGTCAACACGCGCCGCAGCACGCTCATCGGCAGTTGTGCCCGCTTCGCGATCTTGGCCAGCGACCAGGGGCTGCCGCCACTCTCGCGCCCAGCCTGCCACAAGACCTGGAGCGCCGCGACCATGGCGGGATCGATGTCAGCGTCTTCCATGCTGGTGCTCCTCCTCGCCCGGCTCGCGGCTGCGCGCCAGCAGGTGCTGCGCGATCTTGCCCAGCGTCTGCACGGCGGACTCGATGCCGGGCGACCATTCCCCGCTGTAGTTCAGCCGGATGCAATGGCGGTAAGTGGCCCCGGGCGCAAACATATGCCCGGGCGCAATGGTGATGCGGTGCTCCAGCGCGGCGTGGTACATCTCCATCGCATCGATGCCCTCCGGCAGCTGCACCCACAGCACATAGCCCCCCGCAGGGCGCGACGGGGTGGTGCCGTTCGGGAAGAACCTGCGCACCGCGGCGGCCATGATGTTGGCCTGCTGCGCATAGGCCTTGCGCACCCGCCGCAGGTGGAAGTCGTAGCCGTCGTTCTTCAGGAACTCGGCAATCGCCAGTTGCGGAATGGCGGGCGTGGTCAGCGTGTTGAGGAACTTGAGCCGTTCCACCGCCTCGCGGTAGCGGCCCGGCAGCGCCCAGCCGATCCGGTAGGCATTGGTCAGCGTCTTGGAGAATGAGGAGCAATGCAGCACGATGCCGGCCTTGTCAAACGCCTTCAATGAACTGGGATGGGCCTCGCCGTAATAGAGCTCGCCGTAGACGTCGTTCTCGATGACGGGGATGTCCTTCTCGGTCAGCATGGCCACCAGCGCGCGCTTCTTCTCATCGGGCATCTGGAAGCCGAGCGGGTTCTGGAAATTGGGCATCACCATGCAGGCGGCCACGCCCTTTTCATCGATCAGCCGCGCCAGCTCGCCGAGGTCGATGCCTTCCACCGGATCGGTCGCCACCTCGATGGCGCGCATGCCCAGCCGCTCGATGGCATGGAGCATGGCGTAGAAGGTTGGCGACTCCACTGCGATGGTATCGCCCGGCCTGGCCACCGCCTGCAGGCAGAGGTTGATGGCCTCGGTCGCGCCGATGGTAACGATCACCTCGTTCGGATCGATGGCGTAGCCGTTCTCCAGGTAGCGGCGCGAGATCTGCCGAATCAGCTCGGGGCTGCCGGGCGGCAGGTCGTCGAGCATGGTCCACTTGGCATAGCGGCGCGCGATATTGTTGGCGTACTGGTTGATGCGCTGCCACGGAAACAGCGAAGGGTCCGGATAGGGCGAACCGAGCGGCACGGCATCATCGGAACGGATCGACCGCAGCGTGGAAAGCACCAGCGCGCTGACATCCACCGCCGAGGGCTTGGCACTGGGCCTGGACGGGCGCAACTCGACCACCGGCTCCCCCGGCCGCGCGCGCACGAAATAGCCGGACTGCGGCCGGCTTTCGATGATGCCGCGGCTCTCCAGCAAGACGTAGGCGCGGATCACGGTGGTGATGCTCATGCGGTGGTGCTGGCTGGTTTGCCGCACCGAGGGAATCCGCTCGCCGGGCAGCAGCACACCCTGTTGCACCAATGCCTCGATGTCCGCAGCCAGTTTTTCATATAGTTTCACGCTGCGCTCCCCTTCCCATGTCCCTTGCGCCCGGCCGGTGCCTGGTCCGGCCCTTGCGCCGGGCTGCTGTCAGCTGAGCCAACGATGAAGATCATAGTACGGCAGGGGCAGATTTTGGAGTTGTCCGGCGCATTGGGGTTCGACCCGCACAAAGCCGCTGGCCTGGCCGAGCGCCGACACCGAGGCGGCACCCTGCTGTGCATTGACCTGCACGAAGCTCTCGCGGCCGCCGAGGTTGCCGAGTTCGCCCACGCGCCAGAAGGCATCGCCGCGGTGCGGGCGGGTGCCCGCCAGCGCCGCCCTGACCCGGCCCACCGGCGGGAACAGCTCCGCGCGCCCCTGCAGGCGGCGCAGCAGCGGCGTCACCAGCAGCGCGAAGGTGGCATAGGCTGCTGCCGGATTGCCGGGCAGGCACACCACGGGCTTGCCGCGCAGGCGCCCAACCGTGACCGGCTTGCCGGGCTTCATGTTGACGCCACGGCAAAGCAGCTCGCCGCCCGCCGAAGCCAGCGCCGCCGCCACCAGGTCGCGCTGGCCGACCGAGGCACCGCCGGTGACCAGCACCAGGTCGGCGTCGGCGGCAAGTTCCCGCAGCATGTCGTGCAAGGCGCGCTCGTCGTCCTGCACGTGGCGGTGGCAACTGACCACGGCGCCCATCGACTGCACCAGCGACTCGAGCATCGGGCCATTGACGTCATGCACCTGGTACACGTCACGCGGCTCGTCGTGCGCCGCCACCTCGTCGCCCGAAGTAAGGATGGCCACTTCCACCAGCCGGCAGACCGTGGCCTCCGTCAGTCCCTGCGACGCCAGCGCGGCAATATGCCCCGCATGCAGCAGGGTTCCCGCCGACAGCAGCAGGTCGCCCCGGCGGGCGTCCTCGCCCTTGCGCCGGATATGCTGGCCCGCCACGGGTGCGCGCGCGCAGACGACGCCGCGATAGGTCTCCTCGGCATTCTCCAGCGCGACCACGGCATCGGCGCCGGGCGGAATCACGCCGCCGGTGTAGATGCGGATGGCCTGGCCGGGCAACAGCGGCTGCGGCTGCGTGCCGGCGTAGACGACCTGCTGCAGCGGCAGGCAGGCGTCAGCGCGGCAGTCTGCGCAGCGCACCGCATAGCCGTCCATGGCGCTGCGGTCCGCCGCGGGCGTATCCATGACCGCGGCCACGTCGCCGGCCAGCACGCGGCCGGTCAGCAGGCCCAGCCACACGGTTTCGGTCTGCGGCACGGGCTCCGCGCACATCGCGAAGACCGCCTGCGCCTCGTCAAAGTTCAGCATGCTGCGCCTCCGCGGGCGGCGTCCAACGCGGCGCCGGTGTAGTCGACATAACCATCCTTGCGGCAGAAGCTGAGCAGGCGCAGGCCGGCCTGCTCGGCGATGCGTATCGCCAGCGAGGTCGGCGCCGAGATCGTCGCCAGCATCTGGATATTCATGCGCGCCACCTTGCGCACCAGTTCATAGCTGGCGCGGCTGGACAGCAGCACGAAGCCGTCGTCCATCGCCACGCGCTGCATCGCCAGGTGGCCGATCAGCTTGTCCAGGCCGTTGTGGCGGCCCACATCCTCGAACACGTGCAGGATCTCGCCGCCCGCATCACACCAGGCCGCCGCGTGGACACCGCCGGTGGCCTGCATCAGCCGCTGGTGCGACGGCAGCGCCGCGACCGCGCGCTCGATCATCTCGCGCGACGGCGTCAGCCGGGTGGCCGGCTCGGGCATGCGCGCGGGCTCCAGGTCGAGCAGTTCGATGCTCTCGATGCCGCAGACGCCGCAGCCGGTGCGGCCCGCAAGCGCACGCCGGCGGGCCCGCATGGTGGCAAAGGCGTGCTCGCTGATCTCCATCTGCACCTCGGCGCCGTGCTGGTGCACGTGCACTTCCAGGTCGTGGATCTCGGCATTGCGCCCGACGATGCCCTCGGTCAGCGAGAAGCCGACCGCGAACGCCTCCAGGTCCAGCGGCGTGGCCATCATCACGGCGTGCGAGATGCCGTTGTACACCAGCGCCACCGGGAGTTCTTCCGCCACGTTGTCCGTGGCCGGCTGCACCACGCAGTCCTTGTGCCGCACGATGCGGCGCGCTTCATAGCCTGAGTGTTCGACCAGTTCGGTGCATTCCATGGGGGTCTCTTGAAGAAAATTGATGCAGCGCTTGCATGCTGTCGGTTTTCTCCCCTCTCCCGCTGCGCGGGAGAGGGTAGCGTTCGCGAGGGGTAATGGCTAGCGTTCGCGGCGGTGGTGCACGAACGCAGGATCAGCCTGCCACAGCCGCGGGCTGGCGACGGGACGGCGTCAGCAACACCGGCACCGACTTCGACGTGGGCGTGCCGCAGCCATCGCCCGTGCTTTCCAGCGGCACCAGCGGATTGGTCTCGGGGTAGTAGGCCCCCAGGCAGCCTTGCGGGATGTCGTATTCGACCAGCACGAAGTCCTCGACCTGGCGCTGCACGCCGTCGTCCCAGACACTGGTGATGTCGACGTGCTGGCCCGCCTTCAGGCCAAGCCGCGCCAGGTCAGCGGGGCTGATGAAGACCACCCGGCGCAGGCCGAACACGCCGCGGTAGCGGTCGTCCAGGCCGTAGATCGTGGTGTTGTACTGGTCATGCGAGCGCGTCGTCATCATCACCATCAGCTTGTCGCCATACTTCTGGCGGGCCCGGCTGATGGGAGTGTCCTTGTCGATGCGGTTGACCAGGAACTGCGCCTTGCCCGACGGCGTATGCCAGACCCGGTTGCATGCCGCCGGCGTCAGGTGGAACCCGCCCGGCACCGCAACGCGCGCGTTGTAGCTCTCGAAGCCGTCGATCACCTGCTCGATGGCGTCGCGGATGCGGGCGTAGTCCTGCGCATACCAGAGCCAGTCGATCTTCTCCGAGCCCAGCGTGGCGGCTGCCATGCGCGCGACGATGGCAATCTCCGACAACAGGTGCGGCGACGCCGGCGCGTTCATGCCAAACGAGATATGGACCATGCAGACCGAGTCCTCGACCGTCACGCCCTGCGCCACGCCGTCCTGCTGGTCGATCTCGGTGCGGCCCAGCGTCGGCAGGATCAACGACTCCTTGCCGTGCACCAGGTGGCTGCGGTTGAGCTTGGTGGCGATATTCACGGTCAGGTCGCACTGGCGCAGGGCCTCGAAGGTGCGCGGCGTATCCGGCGTGGCGGTGGAGAAATTGCCGCCCAGGCCGACGAAGACCTTGACCTTGCCCTCGAGCATCGCCGAGATGGTATGGACCACGTCATAGCCATGCTTGCGCGGCGGCTCGAAGCCGAAGGCGGCCTGCAGGCGGTCCAGGAATTCCGGCTCGGGCTTCTCTTCGATACCCACCGTGCGGTCGCCCTGCACGTTCGAATGCCCGCGCACCGGCAGCAGCCCGGCGCCGGGGCGGCCGATGTTCCCGCGCATCATCATCAGGTTGGACAGGATCTGCACCGTCGGCACTGAGTGCTTATGCTGCGTCAGGCCCATGCCCCAGCAGGCGATCACGCGCTTGCCCCTGGCGTAGACCTGGGTCAAAGCATCGATATCTTCCTGCGGCACGCCCGACTCGGCGACGATGTCGGCCCAGCTCTCCGCGCGCAGGTCTTCGATGAAGTCGCCGAAGCCGATGGTGTGCTCGCGCACGAAATCCACATCGATCAGGCGCTCGCGGCCGTGCCGGATGGCCTCTTGGTCGAGTTCGTCCAGGCGCTTGGCCATGCCCTTGATCAAGGCAAAGTCGCCGCCCAGCTTGGGCTGCACGAACATCGAGGCGATCTTGGTGCTGGAGCCGGTCAGCATCTCTACCGGGTGCTGCGGGCTGGTAAAGCGCTCCACCCCGCGTTCGCGCAGCGGGTTGATCGAGACAATGGTGGCGCCGCGCCGCGCGCACTCGCGCAGCTCGCCCAGCATGCGCGGATGGTTGGTGGCCGCGTTGTGGCCGAACAGCAGGATGGTGTCGGCATGCTCGAAGTCATCCAGCACCACGGTGGACTTGCCCACGCCGATGGTCGGCGGCAGGCCCCGGCTGGTGGCCTCGTGGCACATGTTCGAGCAGTCGGGGAAGTTGTTGGTGCCATAGGCACGCACGAACAGCTGGTAGAGGAATGCAGCCTCGTTGCTGGCGCGCCCCGACGTATAGAATGCCGCCTGGTTCGGATCCGGCAGCGCACGCAGGTGGCGCCCGATCAGCGCAAGGGCCTCGTCCCAGGCGATCGCACGGTACTTGTCGGTCTGCGCGTCATAGACCATGGGGTGCGTCAGCCGCCCGTGCTGCTCCAGCTCATAGTCCGTCTGCGCCATCAGCGACGTCACCGTGTGCTGCGCAAAGAACTCGGGGGTCACGCGCATGCTGGTGGACTCGGCGGCCACGGCCTTGACGCCGTTCTCGCAGAACTCGAAGGTGGAGGCGTGCTGCCGGTCCGGCCAGGCACAGCCGGGGCAGTCGAAGCCATCGGCCTGGTTCTGCTTGAACAGCATCTTGTACTTGCCACCGGCAACCTTCTCCTTGATCAGGTTGATGGCAACGTACTTCAGCGCACCCCAGCCGGCGGCGGGGTGGGTGTAGGGGGCGATGTGGCCTTTTTCAGGGGTCGGGGAGCTCATTGGCGTGGTGTCCTGTAACGACGGGGGCGCTGTCCGGCGGCCTGCCAGTGCTGTGACGGGCGGGGACCGGATCGTTGCGGTGTCACCAGATTAGATTTCCCGGGTGCCCCCGGGTACATACAAAGGGGCGCTTGCCCGGGGAGTACAGTTGCTTCAGACCAGCGGGAACGCCTTCACCAGGTGCCGCAGCAAGCTGTCAGCCACCGGGGACAGGTGCCGGCCGGCCCGGGTGATGATGTGGATGCGGCTATTGTTCAGGATGGGATTGGCCAGCGGCAGCGACACCAGTTGCCTGAACTGCGGCTCCTTCAGCGCCACCGAGCGTGCCGTCATGATGTAGCCCAGCCCCATCGCTGCATATTCCCACAGCACCTTGAACGAGTTGGTGACAAGCATCGGCTTCAGGGTGACGTGCTCGTCCAGTTCCGCCGCCTGGATATGCTTGCGCACACCAAACGATTCCGTCAGCGCCGCTCCCTGGTGCGGCGCCAGGTCCGCCAGCGTCAGCGCGCGGCGTCTGCGCGCCAGCGGATGGTCTTTGCGCACATGCACGCGGATCGGCGACAGCCGTGAATAGTGCGAGCGCAGGCGCACATCGTCGGGCGGCTGAAAGACGAAACCGATATGCGCCAGGTCCTCCAGGATATGCCGGACCGTTTCATCGGTGCCGGCCACCTGGATGCTGCAGCTCACGTCCGGATGCTTGCGCAGGAAGCCCTGCAGCACGGGCTCCAGCACCAGGTCGACGAAGCCTTCGCCAAAGACCAGCTCCACGTGGCCGCGCCGCGCATTCTTCAGGTTGTTGACCTCGGCCAGGAAGGTATCGTTCAGGTCCTGCTGGCGCCGGGCAAACAGCGCCAGCAGGCGCCCGGCATCGGTGGCGACAACACCCCGCCCGCGCCGCTCAAGCAAAGTCAGCCCGGTGTCCTGCTCCAGTTTCGCCACGGCGCGGCTCACCACCGACGGGTCCAGCTCAAGCACCTCGGCCGCGCCGCGCACCGTGCCGGTCTCGATGATCTGCAGCAAGCACAGCGCCCGCTTGCGGTCCAGCACATCTTCCATGTCTTCCTCCTCTGGCTCGCGCCGCCGCCTCGGGACGGCAGCGCGGATTTTTTAATGTTGCAAATTATGCAACGTTTCTCCCTCATCATTGTCATGGTTTCGGCAAGCGCCTGCGTGGAGAATGCTGTGGACGACCACGCTCCGATACCGCCATGAACCAGGCCCCGCTTGCCGATCTGCACCAATCCATCCAGACCCTGTCGCCGGAGTTCGTTGAGATCCGCCGAAAGATCCATGCGCACCCCGAACTGGCCTTTGAAGAGCGCCAGACCAGCGACCTGGTCGCCGGGCGGCTGGCGGCATGGGGCTACGAAGTGCATCGCGGCATGGGCACCACCGGTGTCGTGGGCAGGCTCAGGAAGGGGCAAGGCAGCAAGGCGCTGGGCATCCGTGCCGACATGGACGCGCTGCCGATCCAGGAAAAGACCGGCCTGGACTACGCCAGCACCATCGCCGGCAAGATGCACGCCTGCGGCCATGACGGGCACACGGCGATCCTGCTGTGCGCCGCCAGGTACCTGTCCGAGTCCGTTGATTTCAATGGCACGCTCAACCTGATCTTCCAGCCGGCCGAGGAGAACGAAGGCGGTGCGCTGCGCATGCTGGAGGATGGGCTGTTCGAGCAATTCCCCTGCGACGAGATCTATGCGCTGCACAATTCCCCGGGTCTGCCGGTCGGCCAGATCGGGGTCATTGCCGGCCCTGCCATGGCCTCGTTCGACCGCGCCACGGTCACGCTGCGCGGCCGCGGCGCCCATGGCGCCATGCCCCATCATGGCATCGACGCCATGCAGTGCGCCGCCAGCATCGTGCTCGGACTGCAATCGATCGTCAGCCGCGAGATCGATGCGCTCAAGTCGGCGGTCATTACCGTGGGCTCCATCCAGGCCGGCACGACCTACAACGTCGTGCCCGATAGCGCGACGATCAAGATCGGCGTGCGCACGCTGGACCCCCAGGTGCGCACGCTGGTCGAAGCGCGCATCAGCGAATTTGTAGCCGCCCAGGCCCAGAGCTTCCGGCTGCAATCCGAGGTCGTCTACGAACGCAAGTACCCCGTACTGGTCAACCACGACGCGCAGACCGAGCGCGCCCGCCAGGCCGCGATCCGGCTGGTGGGCGCGGACAACGTGGTCGAGCGCCCGCCGGTGATGGGGAGCGAGGACTTCGCGTACATGCTGGAACACCGGCCCGGTGCCTACATCCGGCTCGGCAACGGCCTCGGTGAAGATGGTGGTTGCATGGTCCACAACCCCTTGTACGACTTCAATGACAAGGCCCTGCCTGTCGGCGCCGCATTCTGGGCGCACCTGACGCAAAGCTATCTGGTTTGAACAACTATTCTTCGGGGACATCCACCATGGCTTCACTGAACCGCCGCCGCTTCCTTCAATACGCCGGTCTTTCCGCCGGCACCTCCGTGCTGGCCAGCCTGCCGGCCTTTGCCGCAGACAACTTCCCCGCCAAGTCGCTATCCCTGGTGGTGCCCTACCCGGCCGGTGGTGCGAGCGACACTTCGGCGCGCATCTTCGGGGAATCCATCAGCAAGAGCGTCGGGCAGCAGGTGGTCGTCGAGAACTACGGCGGCGGCACCGGGCTGATCGGCGCCAACAAGGTGCTGGGCGCGCCGGCCGATGGCTACACCTTCTTCCACGGCTCGATCAACGAGGTCTTCCTGGCCCCCATGCTCAACCCGGCGGCGCGCTACAAGCCGCAGGACTTCCAGCTGGCCGCGCCCATCAGCGACGCCAACATCGTGCTGATGGTCAGGAACGGCATTGCCGTGGATACCCTGGACAAGTTCCTGGACTATGCGAAGCAAAGCAAGGGCAAGCCGCTGACCTACGCCACGGTCGGCATCGACTCCATCTATCACCTCATGGGCGATGCCCTGGCTGCCCGGCTCGGCGTGCCCTTCCTGCACGTGCCTTACAAGGGCGGCGCACCAGCGCTGCAAGGGCTTGCCGGCGGCGAGGTCGACTTTGCCATCCTGCCCTACCAGTCCAGTTTCGACAGCATGCAGCAACAGGGCCGGCTGAAGGTGCTGAGCAGCTTCGCCAAGGCCCTGCCCCCGGCGCTCAAGCATATTCCGCTGATCTCGCAAAGCCGCCTGGTGCCCGACTTCGAGTACTCGATCGGCGGCGGCTACTTCGTCAGGCAGGGCACGCCCGCGAGCCGGGTGGCGGTGCTGCGCAAGGCGATTGGCGAAGCCCTGGCCAAGCCCGAGATCCGGGCCAAGCTGGAAGCCGAGGGACGTACGGTCGCACAGCCAATCAACAGCCAGGAGCAGGCGAATCAGGTCTTCGACCAGTACCTGGGACGTGTCACGCAACTGATCCGGAACGTGGGCCGCAAGACCAACGCGTCCTGAAGTCATGTCGCAGCGCGCGCCTTAGCTGGCCGGCCAGGCTGCCTTGGGTGACACACCCGCGGCAAGCCGTTCCGCCAGGAAGGCCTGCATTGCCGCCCAGGACCGGCGGTCCGCCGCCGCATCATAGGCAATGCCACGTTCCGGAAGATTCGCCCCCTCGAACGTGAATGCGTGCCGGGCATGGCCATGGGCATGCAGCTGCCAGTCGGCGCCGGCGCCGGTCAGCTCCGCTGCAATGCCGAGAACGTCGTTCGGCGGCGCGACCGGGTCTTCCCAACCATGCAGGAGCAGGATGCTGGAGGTGATGGGTGCTTGCGGGCCGATCCGCGGCGGGTGGAGCACCCCGTGGAAGCTGACGGTAGCCAGCAGGTTCGACGGGGCCGCGCGCGCCAGGTCCAGGGCGCACAGGCCGCCGAAGCAATACCCGAGCGCAGCCATGCGCTGTGCATCGACCCCGGGAAACCTGGTGGCCGCATCGAACCCGGCCAGCAGGCGCCGGCGCAACAAGCGGCGATCGGCCATCATCGGGCCCATGAGATGCGCGTTGTCTCCCAGCTCGTCACCACGGACGCCCTTGCCGTACACGTCTGCGGCAAAGCAGATGTAGCCCAATGCCGCAAGCCGGTCGGCGCAGCGGCGCATCGCGGCGTTGAGTCCGCTCCATTCGTGCGCCAGCAGCACGCACGGCGTGCGTTGCGCCAGCCCGGCGGGCCGCGCTACATACCCTTCGAAGACAGTCGTGCCATCCGTGTACTCGACCAACGATCGTTCCAGCGGCAGATTCCCAGCGTCCATAGCATTCTCCTTTCGAGCCGCCAGCATGCGGCAGGCGGGGAACGCTGTATTGAACGTTTGGGACGCCAGGTGTTGCGTCGTCAGAGATAGAACGCCGGGGCATCGTCTGGCAGGCGTCCGAAGTACTCGGCAAGCGGGGATGGCCCGTTGCGCGCATAGTCGCCCGGCGTCTGGGCCAGGCGCCGCCGCCAGCTCCGGATCTGATGCGGCTGGTCGCTATAGCCTGACAGCGCGTCGCCCTCGCCGCGCTGCACGGCCTGGATGCTGGACTGCAATCGCTCCAGGTCCATCAGCTGCTTGGGGCCCAGGCCAAGGTGCCGCTCGAACCAGCGGTTCAGCAGGCGCCGGTTGACGGCGGTCAGGCTGGCGACTTCCTGCACCTGGCGTCCCTGGCGCAGCAGCGCATGCGCCGCCCTGATCGTCGCCAGTTCCGCAGCCGGCCGGATAGCCGTCATGCGCCGCAGCAACCACGCGTCCAGCCGGCAGGCAACCCGCGCCGGCGTCCAGGCGGCGCTCAGGTCGGCACTGAGCGCATGGGCCGCGCCGTCCCCAAGGTATCCGGCCAGGTCCAGCAGCTGGTCCTTGCAGTCCGGCCCGATGCCGGGGAACAGCCGCGCCAGGCCCGCGCCACTCAGCATCGCCATGACGAAATAGGTGTCCGGCCACGACCGCCATTGCCGGCTGGTCGACTGGAAGCCCAGCAGCGAGACCTGCGGCACGGTCGGGCCGCCCTCCATCGCATTCGGGCGCCCGAAGTTGACCGAGAGCACCGCCCCGGGGTACGGGCAGGTCATGATCCGCCTGCCCGCGTAAACACCCGCCATGTCCTCGACGAACCAGTAGCCGTTGACGTAGGGCGCCAGGGCGGCGCAAGGAGCAATCACCTGGAACATAGCGGACGTGGCGTGGCATGCGCCGGGAACAGGACAGCCGTACCTTTATCACAAGGCGCGCCGCCGCGGCGCCCACCGTCAGCCGGTCCCTCGTCCAGCACTGCCTTGGTGGCCGAAGCCACTTGCGATGGGCGGCTTTGGGGATTCTAATCCTACGGAGGAAGCGTCCCGAGGAGGGTCCCATGGCGCAAGTCACAATATGCGGATCTGAGAACGTTGACGCCATGCCAGCCTCGCAGTCAGGAAGCACCGGCTTCCCCATGATCCTGTTCGGCGCTTTCGATCGCCACAACTTCGGCGACCTCCTTCTGCCGCATGTGATACGAAGCATGATCGGGCAGGCCAAGCCGTTCTACGGGGGCCTGGCCGAGCGCAACCTGAGAATCCATGGCGGCCATCGGGTCCACACCCTGGCGCGGCTGGCAGCCACCGTGGGCGACAGCGCCGTCGATGTCATCCATGTGGGTGGCGAAACCCTGACCTGCTCGCTCTGGGAGGCGGCCGTGATGCTGCAGCCGCCCGAGCAGGCCCCGACGGTGGTGGCGCTGCTCGATGCCCGGCCGCACGAGCGGACGGCCTGGGCCCAGGCGCAGTTGGGCGTACGGGACCTGGTCCCCTACCTGTTGCCGGCCGGTATCTTTGCCAATGTCCGGCGTGTCATTGTCCACGCCGCCGGCGGCATTGAACTGGGATCGGTTGAGCCTGCCATGCGGGCCGAGGTGGTGGCCAAGCTCGGGGCCGCCACCAGCGTCGGGGTACGGGACCATCAAACCCGGGCCATGCTCGCGCAGAACGGCATTGCCTGCCGACTGGAACCCGATCCGGCCGTGCTGGTGGCCGAGCTGTTCGGCGACCGCATCCGCCGGCGCGCCCGCCAGGGCAAGTGCGCCCGCATCGTGTCAGGGCTCTCGGGCGGGTACCTGGCCGTGCAGTTCAGCGCGGATTTTGGCGACGACGATACCCTTTCACAGCTGGCGGCCCAGCTCGAACGTATCGCCCGGGCCAGGACCCTGGGCGTGGTCCTGTTTCGCGCCGGCGCCGCGCCCTGGCACGACGACCTGGCTTGCTACCAGCGCCTGGCGGCACGGCTGCGCGGCACGCCTGTGGTCCTGTTCGACTCGCTCAATCTATGGGATATCTGTGCGCTGATTGCGCGCAGCCGGGGCTTTGTCGGCAGCAGCCTGCACGGCAGCATTGTCGCCGGCGCCTTTTGCCTGCCACGGCTTGGCCTGCTCCGGCCCGCACAAGCTCCTGGCACCAGCAAGCAAGTCGCCTTTGCCGCCGCCTGGGGCGCGGCCGGGGCGCCGGCCGCGGTGACCGTTCAGGATCTTGCGGCCGGCCTGGACGAAGCGATGGCAACCCGGACCGCGCAGCGTAGGGAATTGGCGTCGGAATGGGCCAAGGCATGCAGGACCGCATTCCAGCTGGTTCAGGAGAACTAGTGCCCTCCCGCGAGGTACCGGCTTGCCGGCAGAAGCGCCCGCCCGAGACGCAAGTCCCCGGTAGACGAAAAAAGCGGGCTTCCGAAGAAGCCCGCCCGGTTTGCTGCTAGACGCCTGTATATCGGCCGGTCAGGCTGGAACCTGCGTCCCCGCCGCCGCCGTCTCCTTCGAGAAAAGACTCCTTGAGGTAGCAACATGGCTGGCCAGCACCGGCCGCAAGACCATGATCGCCAGGAAGGCCGCGGTCAGGTCCATGGCCGCAACCGTGTAGAGCACCGTCGACCAGGTGCCGGTCGCCTCCATCATCAGGTTGCCGACCGGCACGAACAGTGCGCCGATGCCCTTGGCCGTGTAGAGCACGCCGTAGATCTTGCCGATGTGCTTGGTGCCGAAGGCATCGCCGGCCAGTGCCGAGAACAGCGAGTAGACCTCGCCCCAGGCCAGGAACACCACGCCCGACAGGATCAGGAAGGCGTACGGGTTGCTGCCGAAGTAGCCGAGCGCGATGATGCCAAGGCCTTCCAGGGTGAAGGCGATGACCATGGTCTTCTCACGGCCGATGTTGTCCGAGATCCAGCCGAACAACGGACGCGAGATGCCGTTCATGATCCGGTCGAGCATCAGCGCGAGCGGCAGCGCGGCCATCACGAAGAAGTGCAGGTCGACCTTGAACTCCTTCACACCGAGGTCCTTGGCAATGACGCCAAGCTGGGCCACGGCCATCATGCCGCCGGTGACGACCAGGATGAACATCACAAACATCAGCCAGAACAGCTTGGTGGACATCGCTTCCTTGAGCGTATAGTCGCGCGTGGCCTGGACCAGCTTCTGCGATGCCTTCACCTCGCTGCCCTTCGGTGCGCGCAGGAACCACGCCGCGACAAAGGCGAGGCCGCCCTGCAGCAGGCCGAAGAACAGGAAGGTGTGCTGGAAGCCCTGCGACTCGATCATGGCCGCGATGGGCAGGATGGTCGCCGCGGAACCGGCGCCGTAACCGCCCGCGGTCAGGCCCACGGCAAGGCCACGGCGGTCCGGGAACCACTTGAGCGCGTTGTTGATGCAGGTGGCGTAGATCGAGCCCACGCCAAGGCCGCCAACGGCTGCGCCGACGTAGAAGCCCATCAGGGTAGTGGCCTGGGAGTTGATGCACCATGCCGCGCCGATGAAGACCGCGCCGAAGGCGACCATCATGCGCGGGCCGAACTTGTCGATGAAATAGCCTTCGATCGGCGCCAGCCAGGTCTGCACAAGGACGAAAACGGTGAAGGCGATCTGGATGCTGGCGCGCGACCAGCCGTAGGTACCCTGGATCTCAGGGACGAACAAGGTCCAGGCGTACTGGATATTGGCGGTGGCGATCATGCAGACCACACCGACAATCAATTGCAGCCAGCGTGTGCCTTCCGGGACCTGGCGATTAGCGCCCAGCGCTGCCGATGGATTACTCATTTGCGCGCTCCTTGAATCATTTGGCCATTCAATTGCGGGAATGCGGGCGGGTATGCGGACGCACTGCGCCTCAGCATAAGGGTGGCTGCTGGCATTTCATGTCTCCTGTGTCATTGGCATTTATTTGCCTCTTATTCCGACGCCGACCTGAGGTCTCCGCCCTCACCTCTCTCAAGTTCGGAGTGGCGATGGGATACACAGTATGTGATATATCAAGTAAGTCAAGCGAAAGGGATGGCAGGGTTTTCACTGAATTTATGATGGCTTACGATGGGTGCTGGATATTCACGCTGAATATGCATCATCGACACCGGAAGAGGCTCTTGCCTGGCACTGCCGGATACCCATGAAATCCTTTACTGGAGCCACTTCTAGGCGAATCGCTGTCGATAGATGAGGGTTCGTTTTGAATGGATGAGCAAAAGGACTTAAATCTCATCATTACGAATTTGTCATATTTGAAAGTGATCCTTCCGGCCAGGTAGCCATGATTACGAAAATGTCATGATTACAGAAATGTCATGATTTTGACTGCGCCGGATGATGAGCAAAATAAATCAGAGCGATTAATACCGCATAAGCAGACCCACGCCCCCAAAAAAAAATGCCCGCAGGCAAGCCTGGCGGGCGTAGGCATGATGCGTGACATCAGCCGCAGCATGTAGATGGAGTTATAGGCGATTATTGGAGCCGGGCAAATAAATAAAAACGCTTAGTCCGTGGTCGCGGCCAGGAACTCTCGAAAACCCTGACGGATTTGCCGGAAAAACCTGAATGCCATTTGGGCAGATTCAGAAGATGGCATTTTTGTCATGCGGGATTTCGATTTGCGGGCGATGCGCTGCGGCCTGGGCCGGCAAGCACTGTAGACAAGATCATCCGGGCTAACCGCAAAAGTAGATAAAACGGTAAGTGCTGTAGAACTCCTGGAAGGCCGGGCGACCAGGTCGCCCACCCATTGCTATAGACAGAATAGAAAGCATTTTGGAGAAAAGTAGATGTTTTGGTAAATCCTGTAGGAACTCTGGTAAGCTCCCGGCAAACCGGCACCCAGGAATTGCGACCATCTATGTCTCATGCGCCACTTGGCTACGACGCGCTTATCCGCAAGTTCGGGTTGCGCGTGCCGCCGCTGCGCTCGACGTCCGCCCTTGCCGACAAGACCGGGGTCCTCAGCACGCACACCGGACCGGACGGCACCACGCGCACCGTGTATCCAAGGAACCGCTACCGCGGCGGCGACACGACCGTGGACCACCTGACTTTCGCGCTGAAGAAGGAGCAGCTCGACCTGACCGTGCTGGCGGCGCTGTTCGAGCATGCGCCAGCGGTGCAGGCGGTACGGGAGTGGCTGGCGGCCACCCCGACCTCGCGCTATGCGAGGCTGAGCGCGTTCTATGCCAAATGGCTTGCCGGGGCGCAATTCGACTACAAGCTGCCGGCCGGGGCGCCCAGGGTACTGGCGCTGGACGAGAGCCGGTACCTGACCGGCCCGGCAACGCCGGACCTGCAGTTCGGTATCCAGAACAACCACCTCGGCCCGGCCGCGTTTTGCCCCCTGGTACGCCGCACCGAGAAGCTGGCGCAGTACATAGCCGCCGACCTCCCCGGCCGTGTGGCCGCGGCCATCAAGCGGCTCGAGCCAGAGTTGCTGGCGCGCGCGGTGGACTACCTCTACCTCGCGGAGACACGATCGACCTACTCCATCGAGCACGAGATCCCCGATAACCAGCGGGTCGCCAAGTTCAGGCGGCTGCTGGAGTATGCCGGCAATCCCGCCCCGCTGACCGAAGCGCAGCTGTGCGAGTGGCAGAACGAAATCATCTCGGGGCTGCGCGCCGAATTCTCCTATCGCGACAAGCAGAACTGGCTGTCCCGCGGCGGGCGCATGCGCAACATCGCTGACTATATTCCCCCGCCGCCCGGGCAGCTTGGCGCGATGATGGACGGGATTGCCGCGGTCGCGGGCCTGGTCGAGGCACAGGCGGCAAACCCCATCGTGGCCGCGGCGTGCGTATCGTTTGGCTTTGTCTTCGCCCACCCGTTCTACGACGGCAACGGCCGGCTCCATCGATTCCTCATCCACCATTTGCTGCGCCAGGCCGGTGTCACGCCCGATGGCGTCGTGCTGCCGGTGTCGGCACGGATGCTCAAGCAGATCGATACCTATGCCGCGCTGCTGAAGTCCTATTCCGCCCCGCGGACGGCCCTGCTCAACTACGCGCTGGATTCGGACAGCGACACCATCCTGATCAAGTCGCCACAGCCCGGCTGGCTTTACGCATCCTTTGATGCGACGGCGCTGTGCGAATTCGTCTTCGAATGCATCGAGCAGTGCGTCGAGCAGGACCTTGCGCAGGAGCTCCAGTACCTGCGCGCCTACGATGCCAGCGTCGCACGCCTGGAAAGCTGGCTCGACCTGCGCCAGTCACGCCTGTCGAACCTGATCGACCTGATCGTCCAGAACCACGGCGAGCTGTCCAGGCGCAAGCGCAAGCTGTTCGAAGACATCACGGACGACGAGCTCGCCCGCATTGAAGCCGTCGTGCGCGACGAATTCACGGAATACCTCGAGCTCAACGGCAGCCGCTGAAGCGGCGGCACAGCATTGGCACTGCCCGGTGCCGCCACCATGGGGCGGCACCGGCGCCACTATGTATCGCTCTGTATCCCGGGCCGCGGCAGACATGAAAGCTTGCACGGATGCCGGGGCGCGGAAACAGCCCGGATACGTGCGGACGGTGGAATGCGTCTATCGCCAACACCGGGAGTTCTCCGCCATGTCCGTCGCCGCCATCCATCCGCCGCCACCCTGCCCCTGCCATCGTGCCTGCCACGGCACCGCGCACGCCGACGGGAGCCGTCCATGATCGACGCCTTCCTTGCCTTCGCCGCCGGCGTGCTGACCATTGCCTCGCCCTGTGTGCTGCCGGTGCTGCCCATGCTGCTGGCCGGCTCGGTGGGCGAATCCGGCCGGCTGCGCCCGCTGGCGATCGCGCTTGGCTTCGTCAGCACCTTTTCCGCGCTGGGCATAGTCTTTGGCGCACTGTCCAGCGCCTTCAGCGAAGCCCCAGGCGTGGTGCGCAACGCGGCCATCCTGTTGCTGCTGGGTGCCGGCCTGTCACGGCTCTGGCCGGCGGGCTTCGAGCGCCTGGCGGCCCCGTTCGCCGGCGTGGTCGACCGCCTGGCGGGCGTCGGCGGCCGGACCGGCACCGGCGTGGCCGGCGGCTTTGTGCTGGGCATGACGCTGGGCGCGGTGTGGACCCCGTGCGCCGGGCCGGTGCTGGCGTCGATCCTCGCGCTGGTGGCCAAGGCGCAAGACCTGCATCGCGCTGCCGGCCTGCTGGCGTTGTTCGCGGCTGGCGCGGCCATCCCGATGCTGGGCATTGCCTATGGCGGCCAGTTCGCCACCACTCACGTGCGCCGGCTGGCGCGTCACACGCACCGGCTGCAGCAAGGCTTCGGCGTGCTGGTGGTGGCGACCGCCATCGCCATGTACTTCCAGTACGACACCCTTGCCGTCGCCTGGCTGACCTCGCTTTTCCCTGCCTCCCAACCTGGAGCCTGAACCATGCACCGCTTGCTTCGTACCCTGCTTGCCACTACCGCCATCGTCGCCGCCCAGCATGCCGCCGCCGCCCCTGCCGACTATGGCAAGGCGCCGGAATTCACCGGCATCGACAAGTGGCTCAACTCTGAACCGCTGACCGTTGCCGGGCTGCGCGGCAAGGTCGTGCTGGTCGATTTCTGGACCTATAGCTGCATCAACTGCATCAACACGCTGCCCCATGTGCGGCAGTGGTACGACAAATACCGCGACAAGGGCCTGGTCGTGGTCGGCGTCCACACCCCGGAGTTCCCCTTCGAGAAGTCCACCGCCAACGTGCAGGCAGCGCTCAAGCGCTTCGATATCCGCTACCCGGTAGCCCAGGACAACGCCTATGCCACCTGGAACGCCTGGCGCAACCAGTACTGGCCGGCGCTCTACCTGGTCGACGCCAACGGCTCCGTGGTCTACAAGCACTTTGGCGAAGGGAATTACGCCGAGACCGAAGCGGCCATCCAGAAGGCGCTGGCCGGGCGCAAGTAAGTATCAATTCGTCGAGCCTTGAGCAGCCGGTCAAGACCAACAACTTTGACATCCTCTCCTCCCTAAAGGGAGGAGATTCCCTCTGCAGGCGATCGATGTCCCGATCGGGCAAGGATATTTAGCGCAGCGTTCACATCGCGATCAGGTACAGCACCGCATCCACTGCATACCCACGGGAGCTGAACACGCGAAACGTGTTGCCGGCAAAGCGGCATGCGTCGCCCGAGCGCTTGAGATCCCGGCCCTTGAGCGGCACCCAGCCGAGCGACTTGCGGCCGCGATAGCGCAGGTACGGCCGGCGATGCTGGCTACGCGACTTGGCGTACTGCTCGCAAACCGCGTTGACGGTGCCGGAATGGATGCGCAGTTCCTTGCAGCTGCCGGTGGTCAACACGTTCATATCGAAACCCGTGGGCCATTTCTTGCCCCACCTCCCGCGCAAGGGAGTTGATACAAATTGTATGCAATTTTTGTATCACGGAGTGCTTATCCCTGATATTCTTGCTCCCCGGTTGCAGCCTGGAATCTGATCCAGGCCACGCTCGCGGCAGGCGGCCTCCGCCTGCCCGTCAGCGCGCAATGACAGGGCCGGGGGCAGCCCCTTCCCCGGCGCCAGAAGAACAAGACAGTCCGGAAACCTATCCGGCCAGACAACAGGAGACATGAATGGCGCCCTTGCTATTCAAGGTGGAAGACCGCCCCCCTCGGCTGACGACGTTTTTGCTTGCGCTCCAGCATCTGCTGGCCGCCCTGGGCGGCATCATTGCGGTGCCGCTGGTCATTGGCGGTGCGCTGAAGCTGCCGCCGGACCAGGTCATTGCCCTGGTGAATGCCGCCCTGCTTGGCTCGGGCATCGTCACCATCATCCAGTGCAAGGGCATTGGCCCGGTGGGCATCCGCATGCCGTGCGTGATGGGCACCAGCTTCGCCTTTGTCGGCGCGGCCATCAGCGTGGGCGTCGAACACGGCGTGGCCGGCATCCTGGGCTCGGCGCTGGCGGGTTCGCTGGTGATGATCCTGGGCAGCTTCTTCATGCCGGCGATCCGCAAGCTGTTTCCGCATACCGTCACCAGCGTGGTGGTCACCATGATCGGCCTGTCGCTGATTCCGGTGGCCATCGACTGGGCCGCAGGCGGCCAGGGCAGCAGCCGCTATGGCGCCCCCGGCAACCTGGCGATTGCAGTCGCGGTGCTGGCGCTGGTGGTCGCGGTGGTGCAGTGGGGCAAGGGCATGCTGTCGGCCTCGGCCATTGTGGTCGGCATTGCCGGCGGCTACCTGCTCTGCCTGGCACTGGGCCTGGTCGACTTCACTCAGTTTCACCAGGCGCCGATCATCGCGGTGCCGCAGCCGCTGCACTTCGGGATGTCGTTCCCGATCTCCGGCATCGTCGCCATGTCGATCGCTTACCTGGTGACCATCGTCGAATCCACGGGCACGTTCATGGCACTGGGCGCGGCCACGCAGCGGCCGATTTCCGGTAAATGCCTGTCGCGCGGCATCCTGTGCGATGGCTTTGGCTCGGCCTTTGCGGCACTGGTGTCGAGCCCGCCGCTGTCCACCTTTGCGCAGAACGTCGGCGTGGTTTCGCTGACCGGCGTGGCCAGCCGCCATGTGGTCGCGCTGACCGGCGTCATGCTGCTGCTGGCGGGGCTGTTCCCGGTGCTGGGCGCGCTGGTGGTGACGATTCCGCAGCCGGTGCTGGGCGGCGCCGGCCTGATGATGTTCGCGATGATCGTGTCGGGCGGGATCCAGATGCTCAGCACCGTCAAGTTCACGCAGCGCAATACCCTGATCGTGGCCGTGTCGATCGGCTGCGGCCTGGCGGTGACGTTCCGCCCGGAACTGCTGTCCAAGCTGCCTGCCTTCGTCCATGAAGTGTTTGGCTCCGGCATCACGGTGGGCTCGCTGTCGGCGGTGATCCTCAACCTGCTGCTGCCCGGCGGCAAGGACGAGCCGGCTGAAGAAGCCGGCCACGGCACCGTCGGCGAGGCTGCCTGAGCGGCCTGCCTTGAAACCCGCGGGCGGGCGCGCGCGCTAGCGTGCGCCGCCTCGCGCGGCCGCCCCGCCCCCTGGCGCTGGCGCCTTCAGCAGCGGGTAGGGATTGATCGCCCCGCCCGCGGTGTAGACGCCATAGTGCAGGTGGGGCGGCATGCCCCGCGCATTGCCGCTTGTGCCGACATAGCCCAGCACCGTGCCGGGCACAATCACGTCGCCGGCACGCACGCCGGCGTAGTCGTCCAGATGGGCGTAGTAATGCAGCTGGCGCCCGGGCCCCATCACCCACACCACCTTCCCGCCCAGCTTGTTGGTGCCCACGCGCGTGACAATGCCCTCGGTAGCCGACACCACCGGGCGGCCGCGCGGCGCAAAGATATCGATGCCCTCATGCTTGCGTCCGCCGGAGCGCGCGCCGTGCCAGGTATCGCGCAGCGCCCCCGGGACAATGCCCTCGACCGGCACCGGCAATGCCACCGGCGCGGGGCGGACCGAGAGCCGGGCCACGTAGATCGCGCGTTCGATTGGCGGCCGCAACCAGGGCCAGGCGAGCCAGATCAGGCAGATGCTCACCACCAGCCAGATCAGGCCGGCGAATGCGCGGGGACGGGAAGACAGACGGGAGGCATGCATATGCCTTCGACGGCAGCCAGCCCCGCAAATTCCCCGTCAGGCGCGCCTGCGCGCCACATCAAGCGGCCCCGGCACCACTTTCGCAAGCATTTTCCGGTCGAACCATACGCGCTGGCGCCGGTCATACCCTGACTGTTTTCACTGCAATGAGGAGAAGCAATGGATTGTCCGGTGTGCCCGCAAACGCAACTCGTGATGTCCGAACGCCAGGGCATCGAGATCGATTACTGCCCGAAATGCCGCGGTGTCTGGCTGGACCGCGGCGAACTCGACAAGATCCTTGAGCGCTCCGTGGCAACCGCCCCCGCGCAGCAGGCGGCGCCGATGCAGCAAATGCCGCAGCAAACCCAACCCCCGCGACAGGAATACCAGCGCGGCCATGGCGACCGCGACCGGTACTATGAGCGCGAGCAGAAGCACTATAAGAAGAAGAGCATCTGGCACGAGCTGTTCGACTGATGCTGACTTGCCAGTGAGCAAGGGCGACGCAAGGTCGCCCTTTTTTGTTGCCGGCCGCAATCGCCAACCGCTATAACCCTGCGGCCAATCCATCTCCACGTGGATCCGTGGCGCCATACATCACGCCTGTCACTGGATCGATCAGGATGGCGCCCGCGTGGCCCATCGTGTCCGTGAACGCTTCCACGCGCCTGACCGGATGCCCGCGGCGAGCCAACTCGGAGGTCACGGCCTCCGGCACGCGGCCTTCAATCTTGAGGTCGTTCGACGACACGCCCCAGGTCCGCCCATACAGCCAGCGCGGCGCATTGACGGCATCTTGCGGCGACATGCCGAAATCCACGATCCGCGTCACCAGCGCGGCCTGCGTTTGCGGCTGCCCTTCCCCGCCCATGGTGCCGTAGACCAGGAACGGTTTGCCGTCCTTCAGCAGCAGTGCCGGGTTGAGGGTATGGAAGGTGCGCTTGCCCGGCGCCAGTTGATTCACGTGCGCGGGATCGAGTGAAAAGAACGAGCCGCGGTTCTGCAGCAGCACGCCGGTGCCCTTGGGTACGATGCCGGAACCGAAGTCGTGATACACGCTCTGGATCATCGACACCACGTTGCCGTCCTTGTCGGCGGTGCCGAACCACACGGTGTCGCCGTGCGGGTCCATCGGCTTCACGTCCATGCCGGCCCGCAGCATGCTGATGCGCCCCGACTGCACCTGCCCGTGCTGCGGCGACAGCAGCCGCGCCAGCGGGATCTGCACGAAATCCGGATCGGCCAGGTAGCGGTCGCGATCGGCAAAGGCCTGCTTGGTCGCCTCCACCAGCACGTGATAGTAGTCGGCCGTGCCTTCGCCGAGGGCGCGCACGTCGCGCTTGTCCAGGATGTTCAGGATCTCCAGCGAGGCAAAGCCTTGCGTGTTGGGCGGAAAGTTGACGGCCTGGTAGCCGCGGTAGTTCACGGTAATAGGCTGCACCCAGTCGGCGCGATGGCGGGCAAAGTCACCGTAGGTCAGCATGCCGCCGTGTGCCTGCAGGTCGGCCACGATCTTGCGCGCGATTTCCCCCTGGTAGAACGCCTTGGCGCCGCCCGCCGCGATCTGCTGCAGCGTTCCGGCAAGGTCGGGCTGGCGCAGGGTTTCGCCAACCCGGTAGGCAGAGCCGTCCGGCTTGAGGAATGTCTGGCGAAAGCCGTCGAAGCGCTGCAAGGCGCGGAACTCCTTGTCGGACGGATCGGTATTGATCCGGCTCCAGGTCACGAATGAAGATGAGACCGGAAAGCCCGTCTCGGCATAACGCACCGCATCGGCCAGCAGATCCGGCCAGGGCAGGCTGCGGCCCATGCCCTGGCGCGCGTACTGGTACGCCGCCTCCCAGCCGGCAACGGTGCCGGGCACGGTGTTGGCCGACAGGTAACCGCGGGCGGGGATCTTGTCCAGGCCTTTGCCTTGGTAGAAGGCGATACTGGCCTGCTCGCCGGCGCGGCCGCTGGCATTGAGCGCGCGCACCTCGCGGGTTCTGGCGTTGTAGATCAGCCAGAAGGCATCGCCGCCGATGGAGTTCATATGCGGGTAGACCACGGCGATGGTCGCAGCCACGGCGATGGCAGCATCGACCGCATTGCCGCCGCGCGCAAGCACGCGCAGCCCCGCCTGCGTGGCCAGGCGGTTGGACGACGTCACCATGCCGCCGGTGGCCATCGGGTTGACGCAGGCTGAAGGTGTATCGCAGTACTTGCCGCTCACATCGAAAGCCCACGCCGGCGCAGCCGGCAGGATGAGCGCGGCCAGCAAGCCGGCCCGGCGCAGTCGGGTGGAAAGTCGTATGCGGTGCATTGCAGGCTCCGTTGGTAACACAGCGAAGGGGGCATGCCGGACGCTGGGCAACCTGCATGCGTGGTAGAGCGGATTGCCCGGATTGCCTATGGGGCGAGCGCAAGTTAGCCTGCGGCAAATAATCTGGCTAACGGCAAAGTCGCATCCGGTATCGCCAATCGGACATCAGCAGCGGCATCGCCCACAGCGCCAACGGACACCGCATGCCTGCCCACGACCACGGCCTGCGCGCACTCGCGCGGCTGCCTCGCCCGCTATATGGCCATGTCGAAGCCCTGCCCAACCGCATACTGGGCTACCGCCACCGGCATCCGTGGTGCCAGTTCGCCTATGCCCTGGAGGGTGTGCTGGAGGTGCTGACCGACAGCGGGCGCTTTGTGGCACCGCCGCAGTGGGCGGTCTGGATTCCGTCCGGCATGCAGCACCGCGTGCGCTGCGCTGCCGGCACGCGCGTCCGCAGCCTTTACCTGGACAACGGGGTTTGCGCGGCGGCCTCGGGCCGCTGCCGTGTGCTCACGGTAAGTCCGCTGCTGCGCGAGCTGATCCGGGCCTTCAGCTACCTGCCCGCCGAATACGATGAGCACAGCGCCGACGGCCGCCTGGCGCGCGTGCTGCTGGACCAGCTCGGCGCCGCGCCGGAAGTGGAACTCATGCTGCCGCTGCCTGCCGACCCGCGCCTGCGGCTGGTCTGCAACGGCCTGCAGCGCCACGCGGACCGCGATACCAGCCTGGCTGCGTGGAGCGCCCGCCTGGCGGTGTCGGACAAGACCTTGACCCGGCTGTTCCTGCGCGAAACCGGGCTGACCTTCCGCGCCTGGCGGCAGCGCCTGCGCCTGCTCGACGCGGTCCCGCGGCTGGAGCGCGGCGAGGCCGTGACCGACGTTGCCCTGGATTGCGGCTATGACTCGCTGTCGGCGTTTATCGCGGCATTCCGCCGGCTGTACAACATGACCCCGGGCGAGCTGTCCCGCGCGAACCGGATCGGCACAAGCGGGGCGTAGCACACTGCCGTCACGCCGCCTTGCGCCTGCGCCGTGACGCTTCCGCGGCAGCATCGCGCAGCTCTGGCGGCAACGCGCGCAGTTCGGCTGTGAAGAAGGCACGCTCGGCCGGCCGCAGCGCCGGCAGCTGGGCGGCCAGCCGCTCCACCGCGGCACACGCTATGGCGGTAGCGCCTTGCTCGTGGGTGAGGTACCAGGCCGATTCGAGCAGCAGGTTGGCCAGCTGCAACGGCCCCAGCCTGACGTGGCCGACGTCATGGTCTTCCAGCGCGAACGCAGCCACGGCGGACCAGCGCACGAAGCCCTTGGCCGGTGCGAACGGCGCGTGGAACGGCCGCAGTGCGTCGACAGCGTCGGCAACGGACAGCGGGCGCTGGCGGCGGAACGCGGCCATGCTGTCGTTGGCCCTGGCTGGCCGGTCGGATGGCGGGGTATCGGGCCCGCAGCTGCCGCGTGCGATGCGCAGCAGGAAGATCGCGTTCCACGCCGTGCCGCCGCCCACGCCGAACCGGTCGCAGATCCACTCCGACAAGCCCAGCCAGCGCATCGCCTGCCGCTGCACCGCGCTGGCGGACAAGGTGCGCGCGGCATCGACCAGGCCGTGCTGCCAGAACAGCCACAGGCACAGGCCGATATTGGCCGCGGCATGCTGCACGGCGTCGACGGAATCGGCCTCGTAGGCGGCCTGCAGCGCGCCGGCGAAGGTATCCAGCGCCAGCTGCGCGGCCCGCGCCGTGCCGGCATGCCCGGCGCGCATGGCATCGGCCTTGTGCAGCAGCGCTTCCAGGTTCAGCACTTCAAAGCGCACGCGCGGGTTGTAGCGCACCACCAGGCGCAGTTCCGGATCGGACTGCAGCCCTTCCAGGCCGGCACGCGCGCCGTCGCTGTCACCGCGGGTATAGCGTTCCCAGGCCCGCACGATATGCGCCATGGCGCAGAACGCGGGCGTCGCCGCGCCGGCCTCGGCCGCCTGCACCAGGCGGTCGACACGCCTGAGTGCCGCCCGGCTCTGATCGAGGCGGCCGCAGCGGCGCCACGCCAGGCTTTCCTTGAGCAATGACAGCGCTTGCTGGAAACCGTCGCCGGCACTGCGGCCTGCCGCGCGGAAGGACTCGGCCACGGCTGAGCCGTGCATGCCTGCGTGGCCGTCCTGCGCGCCGCGCATGGCCTGGGTCAGCTCGCTCCAGAAGGCCATGTCGCGCATCACGTAGCCGACGCCGTCCGGCTGGCCCGCCGGCTCCGCTTGCGGCCCCGTGGGAAAGCCAAGGCGGCGGGCCAGCGCGGCCGGGCCCAGGGTGCGCCCGTCCGCCACAAAGCGCAGGCGCCGCGCGCTCGCTGCCGTGATCCAGAACGGCCCGCGGCTGCGCTGCGCCGGATTGGCCGCGGCCGGGTCGCGCTGGCGGTCGGCCCCCCATCCGACCGCCACCTGCCAGCGCGCAAAGTCCGCAAACGCGCGCGACACCAGCATGCGCAGGTTGGCCGCCGTCGGGAAGGCGCTGCGCACCACTGCCGCGGCGACACCGCCCTCCCCGGTGCGATGCGCATGCCAGATGCGCGCCAGCAGCCAGACCGACTGGTAGCGCGCGGGTTGGCCGTCGACCCGGTACGGGGCCGACACGTCGATACGGATCGGGGCAGGCGTGGCTGGCATCAGGTAGTCAGGGATCGAGTGAAAAGCGCTGGTGGCGCCCGTCATGTTACGCAAGTTACAGCCAGCGCGGTTGGCCTTATCCGGACGCTCTCCTATGCTGCGCACCACGGTCCGGGCCCGGATTGCCATCCCCTCAACTCTTCTGCAAGGCCATGAACAAACATCTTGCTCGTCTGCTGACACCGATGGCGATCGGCTTCGGCCTGCTTGCCTCCACCCTGCCCGCCCTGGCGGCACCGAAAGAAGTCCCGCTGGATGCCGCGGCGCTGTTCCGCCAGGCCGATACCACCGGCACCATGGTGATCTACGACCTGCGGCGCGACCGCATGCTGACCTACAACAAGCCGCGTGCGGCCACGCAGTACTCGCCGGCGTCGACCTTCAAGATCCTGAACTCGATGATCGGCCTGGAGAGCGGTGCCGTGGCCGACGTCGACCATGACAAGCTGCCGTGGGACGGCAAGGTCTGGCTGGTCGGCGGCAAGGCTGTCCTGCCCGACGCCTGCAACGCTGACGTGCCGCTGCGCGTCGCCTTCCCCAACTCCTGCGTGCCGGCCTACCAGGCGCTGGCGCGGCGGGTTGGCAGCGCGGCCTACCAGCGCTACCTGACCGCATCGCACTATGGCAATGCCAACAGCTCCGGCCAGGTCGACCGCTTCTGGCTGAACGGCACGCTGCAGATCTCCGCCTACCAGCAGATCGACTTCCTGAAGGGCGTGGTACAGCGCACGCTGCCGTTCTCGCCAACCACCTTCAAGGCCGTGGACGACATCACGGTGATGGAGCGCACCGCCGGCTACACCCTGCATGCCAAGACCGGCTGGGCCGATTCGGCCAAGCCCGCAGTGGGGTGGCTGGTGGGCTGGGTTGAGCGTGGCGACGACGACTACCTGTTTGCGCTCAATCTCGACCTGGTGCGGCCCGAACACGCCAAGGCGCGCATGGAGATTGCGCGCGCGGCGCTGCGGCAGGCGGGGGCGTTACCGGATTGACGCTGCCGAAGGCGGCCGCCGCACGCGCGGCCGCCTGCAGTCACTGCCCTCGGACATTTCACACAGGCAATTTCTCCCCCGTATTTCAGATCCGTCTGATTTACCTGCCAACCCCGGATCGATAGCTTTGGCCGGTCGGCATTTCCCACCGCGTCGCCCGACGCAACCATTCCGTAGTGGGATCTGCCCGACGCCCGTATGCAACGGGACAGCCAGACCTTTCCCACAATCCGGAGGTGAAATCCAATGAGAAAAATAGCAATGCCGGCAGCCCTGCTGTCGGCCATCGCGCTGCTGGCCGCCTGTGGCGGCGGCGCGGACGACGCAACGACCACACCGGCGGCACAAACGCCACCGTCCGAAAATAATCCGGCACCGGCGCCTGCACCAAAGCCTGAGCCCTCGCCCGAAGCAGCACCGCAACCTGCGCCCACTGGCGAGCTGCCGCCGAGCCTGAGCGCACCGCAACCGGGCTCGACGGCAGCGGTCGGCAATGGCAGCGAAGGTCTCTGGGTCGGCCTCATGAACGCCACGCTGGTCGACAACAGCGGGAAGTTCGTGCACGCGAGACTGACGGGCGTGCTGGCAGGCGCGTTCCAGTTTTCTGGCTCGGCCTGGACGCTGGGCCCCGGCACGCTGTACGAAACCGGCTTTGCCTACCCGGCCACCGGGGCCGGCACCATTACCCCGGGGCAGCGCTTTGACGGCAATTTCGTCGCCACGCCAGGCAACCCTATCAATTTGCTATCCGGTACCTATGATCCGTCCAACGCGCTAGCCGTGGACCAGGCTGCCATCGCCGGCAACTGGAAGCAAGACGGCTTTGCCATGCAGATCGATGACGCGGGCAACGTCACCGGTACCTATACCAGCGGCACCCGCATTTGCGACCTGCAGGGCACGGCAACGCTTGCCACCCCGGGATCGGCCAAGAACCTGTATGCGGTCAGGATCGTAGCCGAAAACTCCATGCAGCCGGGCAGCACCGGCTGCGCGCTGTCGACCGGCGTGCCGCACAACGGCTTTGCCGCGATCCGCCTGATGCCGGCCGACGGCAGCATCATCGTGAGCAGCAGCACGCGCTATGCACGCACGCTGGTGATGGCCGCCAGCACCGGGACCGGCGGGTACTTCACCATGCAGATGTCCAAACAATAAGCCCGCCCCCCGCAACGCCCCGGGCGGTCCTCCTGCGGGCGGACCGCCGCTACCTTCTTCCTTCCGAGCCACGGCAGTGGCCTCACCATCACCTGACACCCAGGCGTCGCATCCGCCCTCCGGGTTTCCCCGCGGTTGAGTTCTGTGCTCGCATATCATTTAATTCAACGTGAATTAATTAATAGCGGACGGAGACAAGATGACCGCATCCAAAGCGGGCCGTGGCGTGAATTCCGCCAGCCTGCGCCTGTACAACGAACGTGCGCTGCTGCTGGCGCTGCGCCGTGCCGGCGAGGCCTCCAAGGCTGACCTGGCGCGCATGGCGCAACTGACCAATACGGCGGTGGGCAGCATCGTGCAGACCCTGTCCGAGGAAGGCCTGGTCGAGCAGTCCGGACGCCGCACGGAAGGCCAGCGCGGCCAGCCCGCCAGCCTGATCCGGCTGCAGCCCAAGGGCGCCTTCGGCATTGGCGTGCGGCTGGACCGCGGCAGCATCGAGGTGGTGATGGTGGACTTTGCCGGCCATATCCTGGCCAGCCGCGCCCACCAGCTGGTCCTGCCCCACCCTGACCAGGCGCTGGAAATGGTGCGGCACGATATTGCCGAGCTGCGCGCCCTGCTCACCCCCGCCGAACAGAAGCGCCTGCTGGGCATCGGCGTGGCGCAGCCCTATAACCTGGGTGCCTGGCTGCGCGAGCTGGACGTGCAGGGCGAAGCCTTCCAGGCAAGCTTCCGCGCCTGGGACCAGGCTGACTTCCCGGCAATGCTCAACGCCGCCACCGGCTTGCCGGTCTTCGGCGAGAACGACGGCACCGCCGCCGCGGTGGCCGAGCTGTTCTACGGGCGCCACCATGCCCAGCATTTCCTCTATGTCTTCCTTGGCCCCGCCATCGGCGGCGGCGTGGTGCTCAATGGCGACTGCGTGCGCGGTGTCTCCGGCAATGCCGGCGATATCGCGATGATCCCGGTGCCGCCCAGCACCCTGCCCTCCGCGCCGGTTGCCACCGGCACCGGCAAGCGGCGCGACATCCTGATCTCGCGCGCGTCGCTCAACGCCCTGACCCGCCACCTGCGCCACCACGGCGTGGTGGTCAACGGCCATGCCGACCTGCAGCGCCAGGTAGAGCTGGGCCACCCCGCGGTCGAGGAATGGATTGCCGACTGCGTCGATGCGCTGGCGCCGGCGCTGCAGTCCGCCCTCGCCGTGCTCGACGTGCCGCTGGTGATCTTCGATGCCGATATCGACGGCGGCCTGGTCGCCACGCTGATCGCGCGCCTGCAGCAGGCGCTGGATGAAAGCGCCCCCGAAGCCCGCGCGCCCGCCACCGTGGTGCGCGGCTGCTTTGGCGCCAACGCCGGCGCGGTGGGTGCCGCGTCGCTGCCGATGTTCATGAACTTCTCGCCACGCGCCGAGCTGCTACGGGGTGCGTCTGCCATCGTTCCGGAGGCCAGCCATGCCATTGTCTGAAGCACCGCGTACCTCGCCCATGCCAGCACACCTGCATGGCGGCCATGCGGGCCCAGCGCCGCTGCTCGAGCTGCGCAATATCTCCAAGACCTTCCCCGGCGTGAAGGCGCTCAGCAACATGGAGCTGACCGTCTACGCCGGCGAAGTCCATGCCCTGATGGGCGAGAATGGCGCCGGCAAATCCACGCTGATGAAGATCCTGTCCGGCGCCTATATCGCCGACCCGGGCGGCGAGTGCCGCATCGACGGCAAGCCGGTGGCCGTCGACGGCCCGGCCGCCGCGCGCGCCCACGGCGTGGCCGTGATCTACCAGGAGCTGAGCCTGGCGCCCAACCTGAGCGTGGCCGAGAACATCTACCTGGGCCGCCACCTGCACCACCGCGGCATGGTCGACCGCGCCGCCATGGCGCGCGCCTGCGAGGCCACGCTGGCCCGGCTGGGCGCGGACTTCACGCCGCAGACGCCGGTGCATACGCTGTCGATCGCGCAGCGCCAGCTGGTGGAGATCGCGCGCGCGGTGCATTTCGAGACCCGCATCCTGGTGATGGACGAGCCCACCACGCCGCTGTCCACCCGCGAGACCGACCGCCTGTTCGCGCTGATCCGCCAGCTGCGCGCCGAAGGCATGGCCATCATCTATATCAGTCACCGCATGGCGGAAATCGATGAGCTGGCCGACCGCGTCACCGTGCTGCGCGACGGCTGCTTTGTCGGCACGCTCACGCGTGAGGTTCTGACGCAGGCGGCGCTGGTCAAGATGATGGTCGGGCGCGACCTGTCCGGCTTCTACACCAAGACCCATGGCGAGGCCGCGCCGGGCGAGATCATGCTGTCGGTGCGCAATATGTCCGATGGCCGGCGCGTGCGCGGCTGCAGCTTCGACCTGCGCGCCGGCGAAGTGCTGGGCCTGGCCGGGCTGGTGGGCGCCGGGCGCACCGAGCTGGCGCGGCTGGTCTTCGGCGCCGATGCCCGCACCGATGGCGCCGTGTTCGTGGCCGGCACGCCGCTGGCCGTCACCGGCCCGCGCCAGGCGATCGATGCCGGCATTGCCTACCTGACCGAAGACCGCAAGCTGCAGGGCCTGTTCCTGGACCAGAGCGTGCACGAGAACATCAACCTGATCGTGGCCGCGCGCGATGCGCTGCGCGGCGGGCGCCTGAACCGCGCCAGCGCGCGCCAGCGCACCGCCGCGGCGATCCGCTCGCTCGGCATCCGCGTGGCGCACCCGCAAGTCAACGTGGGATCGCTGTCCGGCGGCAACCAGCAGAAGGTGATGCTGTCGCGGCTGCTGGAAACCCGGCCGCGCGTGCTGATCCTGGACGAGCCTACGCGTGGCGTGGATATCGGCGCCAAGGCCGAGATCTACCGGCTCATCAACGAGCTGGCGCGCTCCGGCGTGGCGGTGCTGATGATTTCCAGCGAACTGCCCGAGGTGGTCGGCCTGTGCGACCGCGTGCTGGTGATGCGCGAAGGCGAGCTGGCCGGCGAAGTGCCGGGCTGCGCCGATGCCGCCGCCATGCAGGAACGGATCATTGAGCTGGCGACCGGCGCCGGCGAGCAACCGCCCCCGGTCCTGCACTGAACCGCTGAATTCCCGAACAGGCCGGCACAGAACGGCCGCACCGGGGCGGCATCCCGCCGCGCAGCATCAGGAGACACTTATGCGCAATCCCCTCTCATCCACGGCCCATGGCGTCACCGCCCAGGCTTCCGCGCCGGTGGGCCACGCCACCGGCCGTGCCACCACGCAGGAACGCCTGCGCGCGCTCGGCATGCTGCCGGTGCTGGTGCTGCTCTGCCTCGGCTTCACGCTGCTGACCGAGAACTTCGCCAGCCTGCAGAACCTGTCGATCATCGCCCAGCAGGCGTCGATCAACCTGGTGCTGGCCGCGGGCATGACCTTCGTGATCCTGACCGGCGGCATCGACCTGTCGGTGGGATCGATCCTGTCGGTGTCGGCCGTGGTGGCGATGCTGGTCTCGCTGATGCCGCAACTGGCGGCGCTGAGCGTGCCGGCAGCACTGCTGTGCGGGTTGCTGTTCGGACTGGTCAACGGCGCGCTGATCGCCTTCATGAAGCTGCCGCCGTTCATCGTGACGCTGGGCAGCCTGACCGCGGTGCGCGGGCTGGCGCGGCTGGTCGGCAACGACAGCACGGTCTACAACCCCGATATCTCGTTCGCCTTTATCGGCAACGGCGACCTGCTGGGCATTCCCTGGCTGGTGGTGATTGCCGTTGCGGTGGTCGCGGTGTCGTGGCTGGTGCTGCGCCGCACGGTGCTGGGGCTGCAGATCTACGCGGTCGGCGGCAATGCCGAGGCGGCGCGCCTGTCGGGCATCAAGGTGTGGGTGGTGCTGCTGTTCGTCTATGCGGTGTCGGGCGTGCTGTCGGGGCTGGGCGGCGTGATGTCGGCGTCGCGGCTGTATGCGGCCAACGGGCTGCAGCTGGGGCAGTCCTATGAGCTGGATGCGATCGCCGCGGTGATCCTGGGCGGCACCAGCTTTGTCGGCGGGGTGGGATCGATTGCCGGCACGCTGGTGGGGGCGCTGATCATCGCGGTGCTGTCCAACGGGCTGATCCTGCTGGGCGTGTCGGATATCTGGCAATACATCATCAAGGGCCTGGTGATCATCGGCGCGGTCGCGCTCGACCGCTATCGGCAGAAGGGCTCGGCCCGTACCTGAGCTGCGGCCGCACAGGAGACAGACCGTGATCCAACCCATCCTCAAAGCCCTTGCCGCGAGCGCGCTGGCAGCGCTGTGCGCGGTGCCGGCCCTGGCACAAGCGCCCGCGCAGACCGCGCCGGCTTCAGATGTCCAGTCCGTGCAGCGCCCGCTCAAGAAGGTCGGCGTGACCCTGGGCTCGCTGGGCAACCCGTATTTTGTCGCACTGGCCCGCGGTGCCGAGGCCGCGGCCCTGCAGGCCAACCCGAAGGCAAAGGTCACCGTGCTGTCGGCGGACTACGACCTGAACAAGCAGTTCATGCACATCGACAGCTTTATCGTCGCCGGCGTCGACCTGATCCTGATCAACGCCGCCGACGCCCGCGCCATCGAGCCGGCGGTACGCAAGGCGCGCAAGGCCGGCATCGTGGTGGTGGCGGTCGATGTGGCCGCCGCCGGCGCCGATGCCACCGTGCAGACCGACAACACCCAGGCCGGCGAACTCGCCTGCGGCTTTATCGCCGACCGGCTCAAGGGCCGCGGCAACGTCATCATCCAGAACGGCCCGCCCGTATCGGCGGTGCTGGACCGGGTCAAGGGTTGCAAGACCGTGCTGGCGCGCCACCCCGATATCCGCATCCTGTCCGACGACCAGGATGCCAAGGGCTCCCGCGAAGGCGGGCTGAACGTAATGCAGCTGTACCTGACGCGCTTTCCCAAGGTGGATGCGGTCTTCACCATCAACGACCCGCAGGCCGTGGGCGCGGACCTGGCCGCGCGCCAGCTCAACCGCCGCGGCATCGTGATTGCCTCGGTCGACGGCGCGCCTGACATCGAGGCGGCACTGAAGGCCGACACGCTGGTGCAGGCCTCGGCCAGCCAGGACCCGTGGGCCATTGCCCGCACCGCTGTGCAACTGGGCGTGGGCATGATGAACGGCCAGCGCCCGCCCAACCCGACCGTGCTGCTGCCGTCCACGCTGGTGACGCGTGCCAATGTCGGCCAGTACAAGGGCTGGGCCGCGCCGCGGTAAGCGGCACGGCCGGTCCCTCCACCCTCCTTTCTATTTGCTGATCCATGATGGCTAGCCCCCCTGCCGGCGCTCCGGCACCTGAACCTGCCCCGGAGTTCGATTTCGTATTGTTCGGCGCCACCGGCGACCTGGCGCGGCGCAAGCTGCTGCCGGCGCTGTTCGATGCCCACGCCGCCGGTTCGCTGCATCCGCGCGGGCGCATCCTGGCACTGGGCAGCCAGCCGCTGTCGCATGACGCCTACCTGGCGATGCTAAACGACGAAGTGCTGCCAGCGCTGGCCGGCAACGCCGCGGCCGCAGCGTGGCAGGGCTTTCTCGACCGCATCGTGTACCTGCAGGTCGATGCCAACGCCGATGCCGGCTTCGATGCGCTGGCCGAGCTGGTCAATGCGCGCGCGGCGCCGGTGGTGGTGTTCTACCTGGCCACGGCCCCGCACCTGTTCGTCACCATCTGCGAGCAACTGGCGCGCGTGGGCCTGACCGGCCAGCGCAGCCGCATCGTGCTGGAAAAACCGCTCGGGCACGACCTGGCCTCGTCCGAGGCCATCAACGCCGAAGTGGCGCGGCACTTTGCCGAGGACCAGATCTACCGGATCGACCACTACCTGGGCAAGGAGTCGGTGCAGAACCTGATGGCGGTGCGCTTTGGCAACGTACTGTTCGAGCCGCTGTGGCGGCGCGAATGGGTGCGCCAGGTGCAGATCACCATCGCCGAAGAGCTGGGCGTGGAGCGCCGCGGCAACTTCTACGACGGCATCGGCGCGCTGCGCGACATGGTGCAGAACCACCTGCTGCAGCTGCTGTGCATGGTCGCGATGGAGCCGCCCACGAGCCTGTCGGAAGACGCCATCCGCGACGAGAAGCTCAAGATCCTGAAGGCGCTGCGGCCGATCCTGCCGGAAGACGTTGCCGAGAAGGTGGTGCGTGGCCAGTACTCCCGTGGCGCCGCGGGCGGCGACCCGGTGCCCGGCTATGCCAGTGAACCCGGCATCGCGCCCGACAGCCGCACCGAGACCTTCGTTGCCATCCGCGCCGAGATCGCCAACTGGCGCTGGGCCGGGGTGCCGTTCTACCTGCGCACCGGCAAGCGCATGCAGTCGCGCGTGGCGGAGATCGTGATCCATTTCCAAGACGTGCCCTACCCGCTGTTCCCGCACCCGCTGGGGATCATGTCCGGCAACCGGCTGGTGATCACGCTGCAGCCCGAGGAAAGCATCCGGCTGTATTTCCTGACCAAGCAGCCGGGCGACACGCAGGCGCTGATTCCCGCGTCCCTCGACCTGCAGCTGAACACTGCCGCCCCACGTGTACGGCGCGTGGGCGCGTACGAGCGCCTGCTGCTCGACGTGATCCGCGGCCGGCTGGGCCTGTTCGTGCGGCGCGATGAGCAGGTGCAGGCGTGGCGCTGGGTCGCGCCCATCCTGAAGACGTGGGAGAACTCGCCCACGCCGCCCAAGCCTTACACCGCCGGCACCTGGGGCCCGGCGGCCTCCAGTGCCCTGCTGTCGCGAGACGGCATGGCCTGGCATGAAGAGATGTAGCACACGTATCGCGGAGTATCCGACATGACCACTTCCCTACCCGCCTGGCAAGCCCTGCGCGCGCACGCCGACACCCTGCGCGGCACCCATATGCGCGACTGGTTCGACGGCCCGCGCGGCCCGCTGCGCGCCGAGCGCTTCAGCGCCGAAGCCTGCGGCCTGACACTGGACTACGCCAAGAACCGCATCACCGACGAAACGCTGGCGTTGCTGTTCACCCTGGCTGGCCAGGCACGCGTGGCCGAGCGGCGCGACGCCATGTTCGGCGGCGAACCGGTCAACACCACCGAGCACCGCGCCGCACTGCATATCGCGCTGCGCGCCTATCCGGAGGATGGCTATCGCGCGCTCGGCGTGCCCGTGGGCGCGGACGTCGCCGCGGTGTTGGCACAGATCGAGCGCTTTGCCGGCGCGGTGCGCAGTGGCGCCTGGACCGGCTTCGATGGCCGCGCGATCACCGACATCGTCAATATCGGCATCGGCGGCTCGGACCTGGGCCCGCGCATGGTCTGCCGCGCGCTGGGCGATGCGCAAACCACCGGTCCGCGCATGCACTTTGTCGCCAATGTCGACGGCAGCGATCTGGCACGCACGCTGTCCGGGCTGGATGCCGCCACCACACTGGTGATCGTCTGCTCCAAGACCTTCACCACGCTGGAGACCATGGCCAACGCCTGCACCGCGCGCGACTGGTTCCTGCAGCAAGGCGTGACCCGCGCCGGACTGGCGCGGCATTTCGTGGCGGTGTCGACCAACCGCGATGCGGTGGCCGAATTCGGCATCGACCCGGCCAATATGTTCCCGTTCTGGGACTGGGTGGGCG